>CAYQFC010000115.1:0-3851 GCA_964416585.1 uncultured Aliarcobacter sp. | reverse complement strand
AAGAGCTTGTTGACATTGAAAAATTAGAAAATGAGTATTTAGGCTATGCTTTTATGCTCAAAAAAATATATGAGTATGAAGATGAAGATGGTAAAAAAAGATTAGATTTTTCTCATCAAAAACATTGGTTTTGGAGTACTTTGGGCTTTTCAAGAAAGATATATGCAGATGTAATTTTGGCATCTATTTTGATAAATCTATTTGTTTTAGCAACTCCACTTTTTACAATGAATGTTTATGATAGAGTTATTCCAAATAATGCACAAGAGACACTTTTGGTTTTTACAATAGGAATAGTTGTTGTATTTTTACTTGATGCTAGTTTGAAATTTATTCGTTCGTATTTTCTTGAAATGGCTGCAAAAAAGAGTGATATTATTATGTCATCTATTATTTTTGAGAGAGTTTTAGATTTGAAACTATCTTCTCATCCAGCTTCTGTTGGCTCTTTTGCAAATAATATTAAAAGTTTTGATAGTGTAAGAGGATTTTTAACAAATGCAACAATGAGTGTTTTAATCGACTTTCCATTTGCTATTTTATTTTTTATTGTTATATTTTATTTGGGTGGAATTTTAGTTTTAGTTCCTTTGGTTACAGTTTTAATTATAGTAATTTATGCTTTTATGATAAAAAAACCTCTTCAAAAAAGTATAGAAAGCACTTATGAAGCAAGTGCAAAGAAAAATGGAATTTTAATTGAAGCTTTACAAAACATTGAGACAGTAAAAACTCATAGATTAAGTGGAAAAATCCAATACGACTGGGAAGAATCAACAGGAGAGATAGCAAATAAGAGTCTAAAATCAAAACTAATCTCATCTTCAATTCCTACAGTTACAGGACTTTTAGTGGGATTTAATACAGTTTTAGTTGTTTGTGTTGGAGTTTTTTTAATACAAGATTTTAAACTCACAATGGGAGGACTAATTGCAACCATGATACTTTCAGGTCGTGCAATAGCCCCAATGGGACAACTTGTAGGACTTATAACAAACTTTGAAGATACAAAAACTAGCTTTAAAATGCTTGATGAAATTGTAAATAAACCACTTGAAAGACCTCTTGCAAAAGAGTTTGTAAAAAGAGATAGTTTAAAAGGAAATATTGAGTTTATTGATGTAAGTTTTAAATATCCAAATAGTGAAGCTTATGCCCTAAAGAATGTAAGTTTTAAGATAAATGAAGGTGAAAAAGTAGCTTTTATTGGAAGAATTGGAAGTGGGAAATCAACTATTACAAAACTTATTTTAAAACTTTATGAACCAGAAAGTGGTTCTATTTTAATAGATGGAATAGATATAAACCAGCTAGATCCTAACGATATTAGAGAAAATATTAGTTATGTTCCTCAAGATATTCATCTGTTTCGTGGAACAATAAAGCAAAATATTCTAGCTTCACATAGATTTATAAATGATGAACAGCTTCTTGTTTGTTCAAAAACTTCTGGAACAGATGAATTTGTAAAGCTTCATCCACAAGGTTATGATATGCCAATTGGTGAAAGAGGAGTTGGTCTTAGTGGTGGACAAAGACAAAGTGTTGGAATTGCAAGGGCTTTAATAAATGACTCAAAAATCTGGCTTTTTGATGAACCTACAAATGCCATGGATCAAACAAGTGAAAATTTGGTTTTAAAAAATTTGAAAGATAATGAAGATGATAAAACTCTACTTTTGGTTACTCAAAAAATGTCTCTTTTAGCTTTGGTTGATAGAGTAATAGTTATGAATAATTCCCAAAAAGTTTTAGATGGAACAAAAGAATATGTAATAAATGCACTTGGAGGTCAAAATGGCTAAAAAAATAGCAAGTGCCTTTTTTCAAAAAACACCAAATATATCAAATAAAAGTTTAACAAAAAAAGATATTGAGTATATAAATAGCCTTAGTTCTGCTGTTTTAGAATCAAATTCAAAAAGAATGCATTGGGTTTTAATCTATTTTTCTATCACAATTTTTGCTTTTATAGTTTGGGCATATTTTGCTTCAATAGATGAGATAGCAAGAGGAAGTGGAAAAGTTGTTCCAAGTGGACAAAATCAAATTATTCAAAATTTAGAAGGTGGAATTGTATCTGAGCTTTTGGTAAAAGAGGGAGATAGTGTTGAAAAAGATCAAATTTTACTAAAAATATCAAATGAAAAAGGTGTTTCAAGTGCTATGTCAAGCGAACTTAAAGCACTATTTTTCAAAGCACAAATAAAGAGATTTGAAGCAGAACTAAAAAGAGAAGATTTTGTTTTTGAGAAAAGTGAAGATGAAAAGTACAATGAATTTTTGCAAAATGAAAAAGAGCTTTTTATTACAAACAAAAAGCAATTAGAGTCAAAAATTGCAATAATAAAAGATCAAATTAAACAAAAACAAAGTGATTTAAGAGATGCTCAGCAAACTGCTTCACATGCCAGATTTTCTTTGGATGCTGTAAGTAAAGAAGTTGAAATGACAAAACCTATGGTTGATAGAGGAATAAGATCTCAAGTTGATTTTTTAAAACTTCAAAGAGAACAAAGTGATGCAAAACAAAGGCTTTCAAGTGCTGCTTTAATGGCTGATAAGGCAAATTTTGAAATTTCTGAATTAAACAAAAAAATAAATGAGACCCATGAAGTAAATGATGCCCAAATAAGAGAAAAATTAAATGAAATTACAACTCAGCTTAAAGATGCAGAAGCTTCAAAAGTTGCAGCAAATGATCAAGTAGATAGAACAGTAGTAAAAGCTCCTGTAAATGGAGTTGTACAAAAAATTCATGTAAATACTATTGGTGGAAGTGTGAAACCTGCTCAAGATTTATTAGAAATTGTTCCAACAGATAATAAATTAATTGTTGAAGTAAAAGTATTACCAAAAGATATTGCATTTATATATATTGACCAAAAAGCAATTGTAAAATTTTCAGCTTTTGATTTCTCTATTTTTGGTGGGCTTGATGGAAAAGTTGTTGGAATAAGTCCAGATACAATTACAGAAAAAGATGAAAAAACTTTCTATATTGTAAGAGTAGAAACAGAAAAAAACTATATAGAAAAAGAGGGGGTTGAAAAACATATAATCCCTGGAATGATAGCAGATGTAGATATATTAACTGGCAAAAAAACTATTTTGGATTATATTTTAAAACCAATATTAAAAACAAAAACATACACATTTACGGAGAGATGATGAGGATTTTTTGCTTTTCAAGTGATATAAATTTACTTAATAGATGGGAAAATATTTTAAATAAAAGCTATGAAGTTATCTTAATTGAAGATGAGACTTTATTGGCTTCTATTGAAAATAGCATCTTTATATTTAGTTCTTGTAGTAAATTAAATCAAAAACAGATTTTAGATTTAAAAAAAAGAGAGAATAAAATTTTAGTTTTAGAAAGAGTTCCAAATCTAAGTAATGCAAAAATATACCTATCTTTAAAAATAGATGGATATGGAAACTCAATTATGAGTGAGCCTTATTTAATTGCTGCTGTAAAAGCTATAATGGAAAATCATATATTTTTACTTCCAAAAATAGCAACAGAACTTTTTAGGGATATTTCAGATTATAAAATTGATGATAGTAAAAATAGCATTTTAGATACTCTTACAAAAAGTGAGAAAAAAGTAGCTTATTTACTAAAAGATGGATATAAGAATCAAGAAATTTGCGATGAACTTAATATATCAATTAATACTGTAAAAAAACATATCAAAAGTATATATGAAAAGTTAAATATTCAAGATAGAGCTACTTTTATGAAGCTTTTTTTAGTAAATAACTAAAAATCTTCAATTAAAAGCAAATTTTTCTCTTCTAAACCCCTATAAAATCATTATTTCAAATAAAAAATATAAATTTAAGTC
>CAYQFC010000114.1:0-3868 GCA_964416585.1 uncultured Aliarcobacter sp. | reverse complement strand
CCATCAGAATAAAGAAAACCTTTTAATTTTCCAGCAACAACAAATATTTTTAAATCTCCTGTTTTTATATTTTGTTCAGGAACATAAGCTCTTGTTGTGATTAAATTATTCTCTTGATAAAAAACATTTATATCAGATAGTAAAGCTTGAATATCATTTACATCAATACATCTATTTTCCAATCTTTTATAGAGTTTTGTTGGTGGAAGCAGTTCTAAATCGCTTTGTAAAACTGTATTTTTTATATCAATACAAATACCATTTGTTTCAACTTGTGTTGGTTCTTGTATTTCAAAATCTAATGTTGTTTTAGTTTTTTGAATTAATAGTAGTTATTAAGATAAAATAATTTTTAAAGTAATTTAATTGTTATTAGCAATAGAAATTTAATTTTCTATTGCTATTTTAAGATATTTTTCTAGCTCTTCTTTGGGTACTTTTCCTACAAATTTATGTACAAATTTTCCACTTTTTGAAAATAAAAACATCTCTGGAACTTTTTTTACACTTAGTTCATCTGCTAGTTTTTGATTATCACTTCCCATTGTGATTGGATAATTTATTTGATGCTCTTTTATAAATTCTTTTATCTCATCAAGAGTTTTTGGGTCTTGAAAAAGTACAGATATAATTTCTAAATTATCTTTATTATTCTCTTTTATCTCTTTAAGCATTGGTAAAGACTCGATACAAGGTGGACACCAAGTAGCAAAAATATCTATAATAACTGCCTTTTTATCTTTAAATTCATCAAAATTCAAGCCCTCTTCTGTGCTTTTAAAAGCTATAATTTTTTCATCAGTTGTAATTAAACTATAAGTTTGTGATTCAAATTTTGGTTTCTCTTCATTTATTTTTGTCTTTGAAACTGCACTTGCACTAATTGGTGATTTTGAATCACAAGCCGTAAACACAAAAGGCAAAAAAGCCAAAAATATAAATATTATTTTTTTCATATACACTCCATTTTTGATAGTTTTTCTAATACTTTTTTTGACTCTTCTTTATCAAAAAATATATTCATTGATAGCTCTTGATTAACTCTTTTTAGAAATTCAATTCTCTCTTTAATTTGCAAATCTCTATCTTCACAATTTTTTAAAATTCCTAAAAGTTCATTTTCATAACGATTTATAATCTCACTTTTTGTCTGAATTTTAGTTTTTTTTATAGCTTTTTTACTATTAAAATAGATAAATAAAGCTGCAAATAAAAGAGTTAAAACAATTGTAACTGCTTCTTGCATTATTTATAAATCTCTTTTTCTACTAAATTAAAAAGTGCTTTTGGGCTTAAACTTGTAAGCTCAACACCATTTACAAATATTGTTGGTGTTCCTCTAACTCCCATTATTGTCGCATCTTCTCTATCTTGTTTTATAATCTCATCTATTTTTGGATTATTCATATCTTTTTTTAATTTTTCAATATCAAGATTTGAAATATTTTTCAAAAATTCCCATAAAAGTTCTGGTTTTTCATTATTATGCTCAGCCCATAAAGGAAGTTTTTCCAAAATCATATCCATAATTTCATCATGCAAATTTTGCTCTCTTGAAGCCTCAAGAATTTTTATCGCCAACTCTGAATTTTTATGATTTGCCAAATATTTAGTAAGCATTAAAATATCATCACTATACTCTTTATAAAGTTTTTTCATGATAGGATGAAATGCTGCACAAGATTCGCATTCAGGGTCAATAAACTCAACCACAACAATATTTTTCTTATTTTCACCCTTTTTAAAAGAGTAATCTCTTACTAAAACATCACTAATATTTGCTCTACTATCTGAAAGGCTATTTTTATAAAAATATCCACCAAGAACAAATAAAGCGACAACAACAAACAAAGATATAAAAACTAAACTTTTATTCTGCATCTATTTCCTTTTTAATTTTTGTGTAATGTAGCCAAAAAAGGATAACAATTGATTAAAAATTGGCTCTTTTCCTATACAAAAGCAATAAAATCAAAATCATAAAAAATGCAATAAATGACAATAAAGGTATTGTAATAAAACCAAAATAGTTTAAATAATCTACACTGCAAGGAACTCCACTAACACAAGGAGACAACTTTTCAGGAATAATTTTCAAAATCAGAAGATTGTGATAAATAGAGATTATTAATCCAACAAATACAAGGGGAAAACTATATTTAAATAGATATTTATCAGGGTATAAAAGATTTACCAAAAATACAAAAACAAGTGGGTACATAAAAATTCTTTGATACCAGCACAAACTACAAGGAACAAAATTCATTATCTCAGAAAAAAATAGACTCCCAATTGTAGCAACAAGCGAAATTAAAAAAGTAAAAAAAATCAAACAATTATCCTTATATCGATATTTAATAAGTTTCATTGTAACAAAAAAATGTTAATATTCCCAATTATTTTTAAAAAAGGAAAACGAGTTGAGATATATTATCTTAGGTCTTATTATGGCTGGACTTTTTCAAGTCTTTTTTTGGATTACACAAGACAATGTTGTAACAATAAAAGATAGCTCCGCAAATAAAATAGAGTCACTTTCATACTCTCCCTATGAAGGTTATGAGAAAAAACTTTTATCAAAAGAGCAAATTTCAAATGATGTAAATTTATTACAAAATTTTACAACAAAAATCAGAACATATGCAACAAAAGAGGCTTATGAGATTTTAGAAGCATCAAAAGATAGCTCTATGCCAATAGACTTGGGTCTTTGGATAGGAACAGATTATCAAGAAAATTATCTAGAGATACAAAGAGCCATTCAGATTTTAGAAAAATATCCTTCTAGAATTGAAAATGTAATTGTAGGAAATGAGGTTTTACTAAGAGCTGATATAAACGAAGAAGAACTTTTTGCTTATATCGATTTTATGCGAACATTTACAAAAAAACCAATAACTGTTGCTGAAACTTGGGATGTTTGGGAAAGAGTTCCTGCTTTAGCAAAGCATGTTGATTTTTTAACAATACATATTCTTCCTTATTGGGAAAAAATTCCAATTAGTAGATACAATGAATTCCTACTTGAAAAATACTCAATAGTTGAAAAAATTCATCCAAATAGAAAGATAGTAATAGGTGAAACAGGATGGCCAAGCCACGGATACAATAACAATAAAGCTGTTCCAAATATAAAAAATCAAGCACAAGCAATTAGAGGTTTTGTAGACTTAGCAAATGAAAAAAAATGGCACTACAATATAATTGAAGCTTTTGATCAGCCTTGGAAAGGTTATGATGAGGGAAATGTTGGACAATATTGGGGAATCTTTGATACAAATAGAAATTTAAAATTTCAATTAATAGGTCAAGTTGAGTTAAATCAATATTGGCTTTATCAGATGTTAGCTGCAATAATTATTGGTGCTTTATTAACAATTTTTGGTCTTAGAAATCAAAAAATAAATATAAGTCACGCTTTTGCTTATGCAATTGCTGCTCAAGGAATGGCATTTGGTATAGTTATGGCAGCAATTTATCCATTTGTAAACTATATGAACTTTGGAATGTGGATAATGTGGGGAATGGGAAGTTTTCTTATGATTCCACTTGTAATTATAACTTTAGCAAAAGCAAACGAACTATTTCGTTCAACTATTGGAGTAACTCCAACTAGATTAGTTCCTCTTGATTTAAAATCACAAAATGCTCCACTTGTTTCAATTCATGTTCCAGCATACAAAGAGCAACCTCATGTTTTAGCTGAAACTTTGGAGAGTTTATCAAAACTAACATATCCAAATTATGAAGTTTTGGTAATTATAAATAATACTCCAGAAGATTTTTATAAAACTCCAATAAAAGAGCTTTGTGAAAAATTAGGAGATAAGTTTAAATATCTTGATATTAAATGTACTGGATTTAAAGC
>CAYQFC010000113.1:0-3869 GCA_964416585.1 uncultured Aliarcobacter sp. | reverse complement strand
CAATTCCACTATGCTTACTTAAAGCTTCAAGCATATGGTCAAAAAAACCAACACCCGTATTTATAGAAAAGTTTCCACATCCATTTAACTCTAAACTACACTTAATTTGTGTCTCTTTTGTATCTCTTTTTATCTCTACCATATTAAAATCCTATTTTGTTATTATTCCATTTAAACCATTAATTGACTTAAAATTTTGTGCCTCTTGCTCTGATGAGAAACCTTTTATTAAAACTCTATATAAACCATTTTGATTAGTATATTCAACAGTTTTTGAAGGAAATTTATTTTGATACTCTATTTTTGTTCTATTTGCACCATCTAATTTACTAAATGCTCCAACTTGTATTGCAATACCTGAACTTTGTGTTTTTTGACCTAAAGTAGTATTTGAAACTTTTGCTCCAATTTGATTTGATGTAGGAGTTGTAACAACAATTGTATCTTCTTTTATTTCAACTGCTTCAAAACTATCAATTTTTTCCTCTTTAGGAATAGAAGGCTCAATAGTATCAACAATAGGTGCTTCTTTGTTCTCCAACGCTCCATTGTAGCCTAAAACTGTAACTCTAACTTTTGCTGTTCCTGCTCCTACCATATTTATTGCATGAGCTGCTTTATTTGAAAGATCTATTATTCTTCCAGCTACAAAAGGTCCTCTATCGTTTATTCTTACAATTGTACTTTTTCCATTTTCAAGATTATCTACTCTTACAACCGTATTCATAGGTAATGTTTTATGAGCAGCAGTCATATCATACATATTGTAAATTTCACCATTTGATGTTTTTTTAGAGTGAAAATCAGGTCCATACCAAGATGCAATTCCATCAAATCTATCTCCAATTTTTGCTATTTCTGGATAATATTTTATTCCAAAAACACTATATGGTCTCATTGTTGCTCTATGCATCTCTGGAGAGTTATTTATTTTTGAATTATTAGTATTTTTATAAAATTTATTATAATCATTATCTACATTCTTACTAGAACATCCTGTAAATAACAATATACTAGCAAAAGCCAAACTAATCCCCAAATTAGTTCTATTTAATAATCTCAATTTTATCTCCTATACTTAATACTTTTTTATTTTTTCTACTAATAAATTTTAATTTTTTAGTAGTAGTTTTATGTTTTTTTGCTATACCTTCAATTGTATCGCCTGATTTTACAATATAAATCATATTTTTATTTTTTAAAGAACTTGTTTTATTTGTCTCATTTTTTGTTATTTTATCTGAGCTTTTAACATCTTTATTATTATTTTCTACAATAACTTGCTTTATATTACCCTTTTTTTGATTATAAACATCTAACTTTGTATGCGGAATATAGATATTATATGATTTTATATTTGTTGGAAAAGTATCTTTTTTGATATGTTTATTTATATTTTTAAGCTCATCGCTACTCATATTAAGTGTAGATGCCAAAGTCTTAAAACTTGCTCCTTTTGGAACATCTATTGTCTCTAAATTATATTTTGCTTGTTTATTAATTGCAGAAAATTCACCTTTTTCTTTTAAAATAGTAAAAGTTACAATTCTTGAAATATATGAAATTGTATGTTTTGGAAGATAGTCTTTATGATTGTTTTCTACTAAATAGTTAAAATCAAAATGCTCTTTATATCTTTCATATATAGTGTATAAATTACTCATTCCTCTTTTATTTTTCAAATAATCATCTATATATTTTTTATAGACTTTTATTGTTGGATTTGTATGCTCATTTGGATTTTGCTCTAAGTATCTATCTAAACTAGCTCTTGCAACTCCAGATATAACCCTTCCTTCTCCTGAGTTATATGCTGCAATTGCCAAATACCATCTATCAAACATTCTATAATATCTTTTTAAATAACTAGCTGCTGCATTAGTAGATTTGATTAAATCTAGCCTTTCATCTATACTATCATTGATTTTAAGATTTAAGTTACTTGCAGTTTGTGGAATTATTTGCCAAAGTCCACCTGGTCCTTTTCCTCTTCCTTGATTTACATAGCTTGATTCAATAAGTGGAATAAAAAACATAGCTTCTGGTAAAGCCCTTTTTTCTATCTCCTCTTTTACAATTTCCATATTTAAAGCTGATTTATTTAAAAGATTATTGTAGTAGTTTACTTTTGAAGAGTAAGAGCTATAAGTAGAGATAAATATTTGAGTATTTAAAAAAGAGCTATTAATTCCCAACTCTTTTACAACTTTTTGTTTTATTTCATCTGCAAAAACATTTAAGCAAAGAGTAATAATTAATACTATTTTTAACAAAAGAACCTCTTTTTATAATTTATTTTATTATAGCTAAGAAATATTTTCAAACTCTTTAAATAATTTTTTTGCATTTTTTGTTGTTAAATCTTTTACATTCTCTTCACTAATTTCCAAAATTTCAGCCATTTTTTCTGCTACCCAATTTGTATAATATGGTTCGTTCCTAACCCCTCTAAATGGATGTGGAGTAAGATATGGAGCATCTGTTTCGATTAAAAGCTTATCTTTTGGAATTTTTGGCAAAATTTCAACTAATTTTTTTGCATTTTTAAAAGTCAAAACTCCCCCTATTCCAAAATAGAAATTATGCTCTGCTAAAGGAAGAAGATGAGAACTTGCATTAAAACAGTGCAAAACACCACCTACTTCTTTTGCATTCTCTTTTATTAAAATCTCTCTTGAGTCATTTGAAGCTTCTCTTATATGAATAATAAGTGGTTTTTTATACTTTTTTGCTAGATTTATCTGAGAAATAAAGACCTCTTTTTGTCTTTTAACATTTTCTATTTTCTCATCTTCATCTTCTGGAAGCCTATAATAATCCAATCCACACTCACCAATAGCGACACATTTTGGATGATTTACATATTTTTCAATAATAGCTTCATCATATTTATCTATATCATAAGGGTGAGTTCCAACTGCAAAAAAAACTTCACTATATTTTTCAGCTAACTCTATTGCTCTAGGAAGAGTATCAAAATCAGCACCAGGAATTAAAAAGGCTTTAACTCCTGACTCTTTTGCATTTACTATTACTCCATCTATATCGCTTAAATAAGCATCATTATCTAAATGGCAATGTGTATCTATAATAATATGAAATCCTTATTTTAGTAATCTTTGATTTACTAATTTAATAATATTATTGATTTGTGAAAGATCTTTTACCTTTATCCAAGCATCAATTCCAAAATTTTTAAATGCATCATAATCGCTTTCATCTTCAATAACTGCTATTGAAGCAAATTTATCTTTACAAACTTTCGCTTTATTCTCTTCAAAATCAAATATAGTGTCAATACCAATAATCACAACATCAGCATCGCTTGAAGTATTTGAAAATGGCTCAACACTAAAAGATTTTTCAAATAAAGAGCTATCTAAATCATAAAAAGTAACAATCTTCATAAATAATCCTTAACTAAATTTCTAATATAAATAATTTTATCACAATATTTTGAAATTACAAAATATATCTTGTTGTATCAATACTATCAACAATTTTTTCTAATTTCTCTTCAACAAGTTCTTTTGTTACAATAACTTTTTTTCCACTATTTTCATTTGCATCATAAGATATATCTTCTATTACTTTTTCAATAACAGTATGAAGTCTTCTAGCTCCTATATCTTCTGTTTTCTCATTTGCAACAACACTATATTTTGCAAAAGATTTTATAGCTTCATCATCAAACTCTAACTCTACATCTTCCACAGCTAAAAGTGCTTTATATTGTCTTAGAAGTGAATTTTTTGTATTTGTTAAAATCATATATAAAGCCTCTTCATCAAGGCTTTCTAGCTCAACTCTTAAAGGAAATCTTCCTTGAAGTTCTGGTATTAAATCGCTAGGTTTTGATACATGAAACG
>CAYQFC010000112.1:0-3878 GCA_964416585.1 uncultured Aliarcobacter sp. | reverse complement strand
TGTCAAGTTCATTTCCACCTCTTTTTGTAGTGCTTAAAGAATTTGAGCCAATAATGTCACTACAAACAGTTACACATCTTTCACAAACTATACATAAAGCTGGGTCGTAGTTCATAACTCCCCATTTTTGAACTGGTTTATTTGTATCTTTTATTGAGTAGTTTTGCTCTACTACTTGCATATATAAAGCATAGTTTTGAAGTTCGCACTCACCACTTTTATCACAAACTCCACATTGTAAAGGGTGATTAACACAATAAACTTGCATTATTGCATTTCGCTCTTTCTCTATATTTTGGTTTGTTGTTAAAACTTCTATATTCTCTTTTACTTTTGCATTACAAGCATATACTTGTTTTCCATCTACTTCAACCAAACAAAGCCTACAAGCAAGTGTTGGTGAACAAGAGTTTAAGTAGCAAATTGCAGGAATAAAAATATTATTTCTTCTTGCAAGATTTAGTATTGTTTCATCTGGATTTGCTGTAAACTCTTTACCATTTATTGTAAGCTTTATTTGATTCATCTATTCACTCTTCTCAATTTTTGCTAATTTGTATCTATACTCATTTGAAAGTTCATCTACACCTAAAAGAGCAATTGTTCCTAAAAGATTTGAGTCCAATTTTACAACTCTTTTATAGTTTTTATTTTTTGTAAAAACCTCTATGTGGTTACCATCTTTGATTTTTGCAATATTTAAAAATGTTTGACTAGCTATTAAATATTTATTATCAGATACAATCTCATAAACAACAGTTCCATTAAAAGCCTTTAAATTATCTATCTCTTCTAAAGTTTCATCTTTAAAATGCTCTATTTTTTTCTCCAATAAAGAGTCCAAAACAATAAGTGAAAAATCTGTAAATTTCTCAATCTTACCAAGCAATCTTGCTATGTTTTCAACTCTTGGATGATTTTTTATATCATCTCCTATAAGTAAAACTTTATTATTTGATTCAAAACTTAAATCATTTGCCTCATCAAACTCCTCTTCCCCAGCACTACTTTCAGCAGCCAAATAACCAAAATCAAGCTCTTCTAAATAGTGCTTTGTTTTATCATCTAAATGTTGTGCAAAACTATTTAATAAAAGAGCTAAAACGGCCTCTTCGCTTCCTGCTTCATATTTTATAAATTGATCATAACTACTTTTTAATTGATGATTATCTATTGAAGACATATATACAAATTTTCCGTTTTTTACTCTATTTAAGACAATATTTCTTAAATCATCATTTTCAAAAAAACTTCCTATTGAAACTATAAAATCACTATTTTTTAACTCTTCAACTAATCTCATCTTCTTTCTCCTTTTTTACTGTTTTTATTTCGGGTTTTATGTTTTTTACTACAATTGTCCAATCTTTTTCATTAAATTTTAGCGAATTCATAAGTGTAAATCCATTTTCATAAACAAAATCGGCAACTCCTTGAATGTGAGTAAAATCTCCTATTTCAAATAGAAAAATAACAACTTCTTCATCTTTTAAATCTCTTAAAACTTCAAGTAATTTATCATAAAATTTATCTCTTAAATCTCTTAAATCTACTCTTATCATCTATCTATCTCGCCAAAAACAATATTTAAATTTCCAATAATGGTAACCACATCAGCTAACTGGCAACCAACTAAAAGCTCTTCAAGTAAAGCAGTATGAAAATAGCTAGGAGCTCTTACTTTTAATCTATATGGATATTGGCTTCCATCGCTTTTTATATAAAATCCAAGTTCACCTTTTGGAGATTCACTTGCCACATAAACTTCACCAATAGGTGGTCTAAAGCCTTGAGTTACAAGTACAAAATGTTGCATTAAAGAGTAGTTTTGAGTCATAATATCCTCTTTGCTTGGACTTATATATCGTGGGTCTTTTGTCATTAAAAGAGTATCTGATTCATAATATTTAGGAAAAACTTGCTCAATAATTTTAATAGATTCTTTCATCTCTTCTATACAAAGTCTATATCTTCCATATGAATCACAACTATTTGAAATAGGAATTTCAAAATCAAGTTCATTATAAATACTATATGCAAACTCTTTTCTTAAATCCCATTTTATGCCACTTCCTCTTAAAGCAACTCCAGAAAGTGCAAAATCTTTTGCCATCTCTTTACTTATAACCCCAACATTTTCAAGTCGCATTCTCCAAATTCTATTATCATTTAAAAGCTTTTCGTAATTTTCTATCTCTTTTTTTAGATTATTTAAGAAATTTGTACAATTTTCTATCCAATTTTCTGGTAAATCTAAAGGAACTCCACCAATTCTAATAGCACTATGAGTAAGTCTTGCTCCACAATAATCTTCTATTAAATCTAAAGCATACTCTCTTTCTCTAAAACAGTACAAAAACATAGACATAGCTCCAACATCAAGAGCATGAGTTGCAAGCCAAAAAAGATGAGAAATTACTCTATTTAACTCTAGTAAAATAACTCTAATACACTCAGATCGTCTAGGAACTTTAATCTCCAAAAGCTCTTCAACAGCCTTTGCATAAGCATAATTATTTGAAGTTGCCGCAATATAATCCATTCTATCTGTTGTTGGTAGAAATTCATTGTAAATCATATTTTCAGCCATCTTTTCCATTCCACGATGCAAATAGCCAATCATAGGCCGTGATTTTACAACTTCTTCACCTTGAAGCTCTAAAACCAATCGTAATTGCCCATGAGCTGAAGGGTGTTGAGGTCCAAAATTTACAGTCATTGTATTATCATCTCTTTCAAAATGTATATTTTCAAAAAATGGTTTTAATCTATTTGGAGTTTGCATTATTTTCTTCTTTCCAAAGTTTTTGACTCATCTGCTTTTAGATTTTTTACTAATATTTGATTATCTTCTTGATATTTTATATCATTAATCTCATCTTTTGCTTCAAATCCAAAAGGAACTTCATGTCCTAGTCTTGAAAATCTTGTAGTATCATATCTATCAATTTTTGAGCTATCTCTATTTTCAGGACCAATAATATCTCTTGCACTTTTGCCAAAAATTTTATCAACTTCATACCAAGATGCAAGTTCATCTCCTTGCAGAGGATATGATTTTTTAAGAGGATAATCATACCAATCATCAGGCATTAGAAGTCTTTTTAGGTTTGGATGATTTAAAAATTTTACTCCAAACATATCATAAACTTCTCTTTCACTCCAGTTTGCACTTTTAAATATATGCGAAACAGTATCTATATTTTCTCCAGCTAATACTCTTGTTTTTACTCTTACTCTTTTTCTTTTTTCCATTGATAAAAGTTCATAAAATATCTCAAAACTACCATCTTGTGCAAGATAATCAACACAAGATAGATCAACTAAAACATCATATGATAGAGATTTTAATTTTTGTAGAGTTTTGCAAATATCAGCTTTTTTAATCTCCAAAATAAGATGATTATTTGCTATATATGATTTTTCTAAAAGAGTAGTTTTTTCCAACTCTTCTACATCATTTTTAAATATTAAATCAAACTCAAGACCATAATTTTCTTGAGAAAGAGCTATGAAAAATCTATCTTGATAGTATGATTTTTTTTGTACATCATCTTTTTTGCTATATTCTCTCATATTAATCTCTTATTTTTTATATTTCTAAAAATAGACTCTTTTCTTATTTTTTGTTGCAACATCATCAAAGCATATTGCAAAGTTTCAGGTCTAGGAGCGCAACCTGGAAGATAAATATCAACTGGAATTACTCTATCTGCTCCTTGAACTGTGGCATAAGTATTAAACATTCCACCTGTGTTTGCACAAGATCCCATAGAAATAACCCATTTTGGATCTGGCATTTGATCATATAATCTTCTTAAAAACTCTGCATGTTTTTTTGTCAAAGTCCCTGCAATAATTAAAACATCAGATTGTCT
>CAYQFC010000111.1:0-3910 GCA_964416585.1 uncultured Aliarcobacter sp. | reverse complement strand
CAATTACTCCTAAAACCAAAGAGTTTATAGCAATTTTCTCATCTAATCCACCTTTAATTGCTAAAACGGCAGCCATAGTCATTGGTGGCATAGCAACTTCAATAATTGTCACTTTTACCCAAGTTTGATCTATTCCATAAAAATATTTAAAGGCAAAAAGCACAATAACTGGCACAATAATCATTTTTAAAACTACAGCAACACTTACTATATGAAGTTTTGCAAAAATATGTTTAAGCTCTAGCTTCATACCAATTGCAATCATAGCAATTGGAACTAAAGTTGAACCTAGATTTTGACTTGTCAAGATAATAAATTTTGGAATTTCGAAATTCTTTGCAAAAATTGTAAGAAAAAACATAATCATAGGCGGAAATAAAAATATAGATTTTGAAATTCCAGCAAGGCTATTTTTCTTCCCACTTCCCCAAGTAATAATAAACATTCCAACAGATACTAAAAGTAAAAATGAACCAAAAATATCGTAAATTAAACCATAAACTATAAAATCTTGCCCGTAAAATGCATCTATATATGAAAATCCTATAAAAGAGGTATTTCCAAATGTTGCCATAATCATAAATGTTGCCATATTAATACGGTTTAATCTAAATAGTTTTGCTATTAAATAGGATAAAAATAGATTAAATAAGATTATCCCAATAAAAAGAAAGATTAATCCTATGACTCTTGAATCTAATGTAAGTGGGTAGATTTTTGAAAAAACAATAGCAGGAAGCGAGAAATAGATTATAAAATCAACTAATTGTTTTGAGTTATCTTGAAAAATTATTTTGAATAAATATCCAAAAATCAAATATATAGCTATTGGTAAAACAGGGTCTAACATAAAATCTCCTAAAAATTTGATTATAATTAATATTCTCTTTCAATAAAGTTATATATACTTTCATATGCAAATTATAAGATTAGAAGAAGTTGATTCAACACAAACATATTTAAAGAACTATATTTTAGAAAATGGTTATAAAAATCCAATATGTATTGTTAGTGATTTTCAAACAGCAGGAATAGGAAGTAGAGGAAACTCATGGATAGGAAAAAAAGGAAATCTTTTTTTCTCTTTTGTTTTAGATAAAAATTCCTTACCAAAAGATTTACCAATTCAAAGTGCATCTATATATTTTACCTATATTCTAAAGCTTGTTTTAAAAGATTTTGGTTCGAAGGTTTGGATAAAATGGCCAAATGATTTCTATATAAAAGAGTCAAAAATTGGAGGTACAATTACAAATTTAACAAAAGATTTACTATATTGTGGAATAGGTATAAATATGCAAGAAGTAAGCGATGAATTCGGTGTTTTAGATATAAATATAGAACAAGATAAACTACTTTTTAACTATTTTAAAATAATTGAAAATATTATCTCATGGAAGCAGATTTTTAGTCTATTTAAGATAGAATTCCAAATGAGTAAAAAATACGAAACAAACGTAGATAATAAAAAAGTAGCATTAAAAAATGCAATATTAAATGATGACGGTTCAATACATATAGAAAATAAAAAGGTATTTAGTTTAAGATGACAGAGATTATTTCAATAGCAAATCAAAAAGGCGGTGTAGGTAAAACTACAACTGCTGTAAACTTAAGTGCTGCTCTTGCACTTGAGGGAAAAAAGGTACTATTAATTGATGCAGATCCACAAGCAAATGCTACAACTTCTTTGGGATTCCATAGAGATACATATGAGTATAATATTTATCATGTAATGCTAGGAACTAAAGATTTAGCAGATATTATTTTGGATTCAGAAATAGAAAATTTAAAAGTAGCTCCTTCAAATATTGGTCTAGTTGGGATTGAAAAAGAGTTCTATAAAAATACAAAAGATAGAGAACTTGTTTTAAAAAGAAAAATTGATACGGTAAAAAATGATTATGATTATATAATAATAGATTCTCCACCAGCTCTTGGACCAATTACTATAAATACTTTAAGTGCTTCAACATCTGTATTAATTCCAATTCAATGTGAATTTTTTGCACTTGAAGGATTGGCTCAGCTTTTAAATACAATAAAATTAGTAAAGCAAACAATTAATCAAAATCTTCAAATTAGAGGATTTTTACCTACTATGTATAGTAGTCAAAATAATTTATCAAAACAAGTATTTGCAGATTTGGCTCAACATTTTGAGAGTAAATTATTTAAAATAGATGAAGAGTCATATGTTGTAATTCCAAGAAACATAAAACTAGCAGAAAGCCCTAGTTTTGGAAAGCCAATTATGCTTTATGATACAAACTCTATTGGAACAAAAGCTTATACAAACCTAGCAAGAGCAATTGCTGGATAAATTTAATATTTAGGAAAAAATATGGCATTAGGAAGAGGATTAGGTGAACTTTTAGGAGAGGTTGAGATTGCTTATGAAAACTCAACTTCAGGAGTAAATCAAGGTATTAGAAAAATTGATGTTTCACTAATACAAGCAAACCCAAATCAGCCTAGAAAAATATTTGATGAAGAGAAGCTTCAAGAGTTAAGTGAATCTATAAAAGAACATGGACTTCTTCAACCAATTGTTGTTATTGAAAACAGTGATGGTACATTTACTTTAATTGCTGGTGAAAGAAGATTAAGAGCTCATAAATTAGCACAAATAGAAGAGATAAAAGCTATTGTTGTAAATGAAGATGAGTTAAAATTAAGAGAATTAGCGCTTATTGAAAATATCCAAAGAGATGATTTAAATATCATAGAATTGGCTTTTTGTTATGCACAGCTTTTAAATGAACACAATATTACTCACGAAGAGCTATCGAAAAAAGTATTTAAAAGTAGAACCTCTATTACAAATACTTTGAGACTTTTACAGTTATCAGCATATGTCCAACAAGCTTTGGCTTCAAATAAAATAAGTGCAGGTCATGCAAAAATTATGCTAGGTTTAAGTAGTGATGAGCAAAAAATGGTTTGCGATTCAATTGTAGGTCAGAAATTATCAGTAAGAGAGACTGAAAAGCTTGTAAAAGAGATAAAAGAGAAGGATTCAATAAAGCCAAAAAAAGAAAAAATCAATTCTAATTCTAATTTTAACTTTAACTCTTTAAATAGTTTAATCTCACAATTAAAAGATGATAAACTAAAAGTTAAAGTAGAGAAAAACTATTTTAAAATCGAGTTTAATTCTCAAGAAGATATTGAAAGAATATCTAGCTACTTTAATATACAATAGATATAAAATCTCTAAAAATTACACTTAAATTATTTCTTTTAATTAAAATTTATAGAAAGTTTTGCTAAAATATTAGCGTTTTAGTTAAACTAAACTGTAAAAATATGGAGGAATGAATGTTAGACATAAGTCCTGTACTATTGCTTAGCTCTGGTATCATCTTTCTTTTAGTTGTTGCTAGATTAAATAGTTGTCTATTTAAACCTATCATAAAACATATGGACGAAAGATCTGCATCTATCAAACAAAATATGGAAGATGCAAAATCTAATAGTTCGGATGTTGATGGGCTTTTAGTTGAAGCGAATGATATTATCGTTAAAGCTAAAAAAGAAGCAGCTATTATTAGAGAACAAGCCTATAAGGAAGCAAAAGATAGTGCTGATGTTAAACTTGCAAGTGCTAAATTGAATTTAGAAGCAAAATCTGCTGACTTTGCTAAAAACTTACAAGAAGAGACAAGAGCATTAAAGGATTCTTTATTATCATCAATGCCTCAATTTAATGAGAGCTTAAAAACTAAGCTTAGCTCAATTTAAAGGGAATTGTTAATATGAAAAGAGTTTTATTACTTGGGTTAGCATTAGCCCCTGTTGTTATGTTCGCGAGTGAAGGTGCGGTTGAAACAGATATTGTTCAAAGAACCGTTAACTTTATAATATTTGCTGCGATTTTATGGTATTTACTTGCTGATAAAATTAAAGC
>CAYQFC010000110.1:0-3985 GCA_964416585.1 uncultured Aliarcobacter sp. | reverse complement strand
ACAAAAATAGATGTAAATGAAGCAAAAGTTTATATGTTAAATGTAAATTCAAAATTAATTGAAGCTCAAAATAACTTCGATTTAGCCTTAGCATATCTAAGATTTTTAACTTCAAATGAAAATATAAGCGATGTAGGAGAGATTGAAAATCTATATTTTAGTTTAGAAAATCAAGAAGAGTTATATAAAAAAGCTTTAGAAAAAAGAGATGAAGTTAGTTTACAAAATATCTCTATAAAAGCAAACGAGAAGAATATAACTGCACAAAAAAGTGCATATTATCCACAAGTTTTCACTCATTTAGAGTATGGAGTAAATGATGATAAATTTACAACAAGCAAAGATAAAGATTACTATATGGCACTTTTGGGTATTAGTTTAACGATTTTTGATGGTTCAAGAAGTGCTTTAGTTGAAAAAGCAAAATTAGAAGAGTTAAAAGCAAAACTTGATTTTCTAAAACTAAAAGATGGTATAAAACTAGAGCTTGAAAAAGCAATTTTAGATTACAAAACAAAACAAGCAGTTTTAAAAGAGAAACTTGAAGCAAAAGAGTTGGCAAATGAGGTTTTAAATCAAGCAAAACTTCAATATAAAAATAGACTTATACCCATGACAACTTTGCTAAATCAAGAGACAAATTTTGAACAAAGTCAAACTATGCTTTTGTCTGCAATTTATGAAAACTCTTTAGCTTTAGGAAAACTAAATTTAGTTTTAGGAGAAAATATTAAAAAGGATTTGGAAAAATGAAAAAACTACTAATTTTGGCAATATTTACTTTAAATATATTTGCAAACTCTTTACAATTAGATGGAACAGTTGAATCACAAAACGAAAAAGTAATATCAAGCAAAATGATGGGTTACATAACAAAAGTCTATGTAAATGAGGGAGATAGTGTAAAAAAAGGGCAATTACTCTATGAAATTGACCCAACAGATATTGTTCACAATAGTGATATTTTAAAAAGCCAAGTACAAAATCTTGAGTTAAATCTAAAAAGATATAAAGATTTATTAAATCAAGATTTAGTTTCAAAATTTGAGTATGAGCAACTAGAGTTAAACTTAATAACTGCAAAAGCAAAATTAAGTGAACTAAATGCAAACTTCAACTACTTAAAAATAAAAGCCTCAAATAATGCTTTAGTTATTAAAAAATCTATAAAAGAGGGAGAAATGGCAACTCCTATGATGCCTCATCTGATTTTAACAGATTTAGATGATTTGATAATTAAATCAAATATCGCTGAATCAAATCTAAAAAATATTAAGTTAAATCAAGAAGTAGATATAGAAATACCTTCTCAAGAGCTTAGAACTAAAGGGAAAATAGTTGCAATTTATCCAAATATGGTTTCAACTACACACTCATTTTCTATAAAAATATCTTTTGATAAAAGAGATTTCCAAATCTATCCAAATATGTATGCAAAAATCTCTATAAATCTGGATAAAAAAGATGAATAAAGATTTAAATATTGCAGGTAAATTTGCAAAAGCCTTTATTGAACACCCTTTAACTCTTATTTTAGGAATTTTTATTCTAATTTTAGGAGTTTTATCTCTTTTAATTATGCCAAAAGAGGAAAATCCTCAAATAAAAGTTAGTGGTGGAGTTGTAATTGTTGCTCTTCCAGATGCAAAAGCTAGTGAAATTCAAAAAGTAATCATTGATCCACTTGAGAAAAAGATAAAAGAGATAAAAGGTGTTGAACATATCTACTCTTTTGCAAAAGATAGCGTAGGAATTGTACAAGTTCAGTTTTATATTGGAGAAGATAAGGAACAATCAAACTTAAAACTTTATGACCAAGTTATGAGAAATATGGATTTAATGCCAAAAAAAGCTATGCAACCAATAATTAAAACAATGGATATAGATACAGCAATTCCTATCTCATCTATCGCTTTTTATAGTGCAAAAAAAGATGGAGTTGATATTTTAAATCAAACAGAACTTTATAATATAGTTAATCCTTTAACAAAAGAGATAAATAGATTAAAAAATGTAGCTTTAGTTGAGCTAAAAGGAGAAAAAAAAGAGCAATTTAATGTTTTAGTAGATATAAATAAACTTAGCTCTTATAACTTATCTTTAGCTTTTGTAGCAAAACAAATAGAGGCTTTAAACTTCAATACTCCAAATATAGGAAATTATACAAAAGATGGCGAATTTACCCTATTTTCAATTGAAAAAGGGGTTGAAAATATAAAAGATTTAGAAAATCTAATAATCTCTTACAATTTTCAAACTCCAATTTACTTAAAAGATATAGCAAAAATTGAACTATCTTATAATATTCAAGATAAAAAAGAGGCTTATATCTATACAAAAAATGAAGCTGGAATTTTTGAAGAGAGTAGCCAAATTACTCTAATGGCTTCAAAATTAAAAGGTGCAAACTCTGTAACAATAAATGAAGAGATTTATGAATTTTTAGAGAGCAAAAAAGATGAACTATTAGAAAAAAATATAAGATTTACAATCACAAGAGATGATGGATATACAGCAAACAATGCCGTAAATGCTTTGGTTAAAGATTTATTAGTTTCTATTGTAATTATCTCTATTTTACTTATTTTTACTTTAGGATTTAAAGAAGCGATGATAGCAACTTTAACTGTTCCTATGATTTTATCTTTGACTTTATTTATTGGTTTTTTACTGGGAGAAACTGTAAATCGTATCACACTTTTTGCTCTGATTGTATCTTTAGGAATGCTTGTTGATGCAGCAATTATTGTACTAGAAAATATACATAGACACAAAAAAGAGCATCCAGATTTAGATATAAAAATTTTAAGTATAAATGCTACAAATGAGATAGGAAACCCTACAAATATAGCAACACTTGCAATAATAATGGTATTTATTCCTATGTTTTTTGTTGGTGGAATGATGGGAGAATTTATGCACCCTCTTCCAGTGTTTGTGCCTATTTCTTTAGCTGTTTCATTATTTGTTGCTTATGCTTTCACTCCATATTTTGTAAATAAGTTTTTAGGTGGTAAAAAATGAGACTAGAAAATGTGGTTTTAAGCATTTTAAATAGTAAAAAAAAGATATTTTTAGTATATTTTATAACTTTAGTTCTCTTTATTTTAACAATTCTTAGTTTTCCTACAAATATTTTAAAAGCAAAAATGCTTCCAGATAAAGATTCAGATAGCTTCTCAATTTATATAGATTTAAAAGATGGTTCTAGCAAATTTGAGACTAAAGAAGTAGTAAATTGTGTTGTAAAAAACCTTGAAGAAAATGAAAATATCACAAACATTTCAGCATTTATAGGAACTCCTCAACCAATAGATTTTGCAGGAATGGTTAAGCAAAGCTCACTAAAAAGTAAAGAGAGCCAAGCTGAACTTATGATAAATATCAAAAGATTTAAAAATAGAGAAATTACTAGCTACAATTTAGTAAATAGTTTAAGAACTAAAGTTCAAGAGAAGTGCCAAAAAGATGAAACAATCATCAAATTTATCCAACTTCCTGCAGGTCCACCTGTATTAGCTTCTCTTGTTGCTGAAATTTATGGTGGAGATAATTTCCAAAATAGAAGAGATTTTGCAGTAGAAGTTGCAAAAGTTTTCAAAAACCAAGATACCTTAGTAGATATTGATATTTTAGCAGACAAAGATTTTAGAACTTTCTCTTTAAATATAAATAGCAATAAAACAATTATGAGTGGAGTTGATTTAGAGCATTTAAAAGCTACTTTATATCTTGCTTTTGAAGGTATGGAAATAGGAGTTGTAAATGATAAAAATGCACAAAGCCAAATCCCAATTTTCTTAAGACTTGATAGTAGCAAAGAGTTAAATAGTAACTCAAAAGAGGCATTAAACTCAAAATTAAATAGCCTAAAAATCATAAATA
The DNA here is from genome assembly GCA_964416585.1 of uncultured Aliarcobacter sp. Classification (GTDB taxonomy): domain Bacteria; phylum Campylobacterota; class Campylobacteria; order Campylobacterales; family Arcobacteraceae; genus Aliarcobacter. Next base: position 100 of record CAYQFC010000110.1, on the reverse strand, counting down.
ATATGGGTCAAATGATTAGTATTTCAGAGCTTGTAACTATAAATGAAAGTTTAAAAGAGCCTACAATAACTTCAAAAAATCTAAATCCTTTAATAAATGT
>CAYQFC010000109.1:0-3986 GCA_964416585.1 uncultured Aliarcobacter sp. | reverse complement strand
AAGAAGATAAAGAAAATAAATTTGCTCCAATATTAAAAAGAGAACAAAAATTTATTCAAGGGATTAGAAATTTATTAAAATAGATTTTAATAGACGAATTAGCTTAAGGAAAAACTTAAAATGTATAAACGATGGAAAAAACTTAGAGAAGAACTTAATATCCAAAAAGAAGATATAAAAGTTATTAGAAAAAGAGTTATGGGAGAAACTCATTTAAAGCAAATTAATGTTGAGGATGAAGAAGGAAATAGAATAGATATTACTTATTGTTTACATAATAAAACATATGAAGTTTTACTAGATTATGTTTCAATTCCTAATCTTCTAACAAGTCATGTAATATCATGGGATGATGAACCTTTTTTTTATGAACTAAAAGAAAATTAGACAAAAATATGTCCACTTAAAATTTTATACTTCTTTATATCAAATATAAAGGAGCATAAAATGCTAGAAAATAATATAATTGTAGAACTTACAATAAATGGTCAAAAAGTAAAAGTTGGACATAAATTTTTAGAATCTATAATCATAGATATACCTGATGTAAAAGAAAATATGAAAATATTTACTTTGTTAGCTTGTAGTGATAATTATGAAATAAGAGAAAAAATTTCAAGAAAAGATTATTTATCAAAAGAAGCGATAGATATTTTATTAAATGATAAATCTGATGATGTTATTGAAAATATACTTTCAAATAGAGATGTAAATAAATACATCACAAATGAGCAGATACTTTCAATTATTGAGAAAGATAACACAAAATTACTCTCAACTATAGCAAATAATATAGATGAATTTAAAAATTGCGATAGATGCAAAATTATCAGTCACATGGTAAAACATGAAAGTGCAAAAGTTAAAGTTTCTTTGTTCACATATAGTGTATCTGATTTACTTTCAAATGAAATGTTAAGTGAGTTGTCAAATGATAAAGATTTTGATGTGGCTTATGAAGCTAAAAAAGAACTAAAAGATAGAATGAAAGATTAACCATAGTTTTATTAGTTAAATTATTTTTAATGGATTATAATTGAGACAAAAATATGACCTGTTCTTCTAATATAATATTTTTATCCCGTTATGTATTTAAACTAAAGGAAAGAATATGATAAAAATAGAATTAGATGAAAAAGATGTTTTTAAGATTATGGTTGGTTCTATGGAAGATAGAATAAATCTCCTAATTTCAGAATCTGTAATGAAAGAAATAGATTTAAAGACTATCAAAGAGATAGTTGAAAATGAAATAGATAGAGCCAAGAAAAATAATGAGTTTGATAAGGACAAGGTTTTAGAGCTTATTAAATTATTTCAATTTTTGGCTTATAATAGAACTAAGTCTAAGTATAGTGAAGAAATTGCAACTTATCTTTTTGATAAATTATTTGAAATAATAAGTTGTGAACTTTATTCATAAATGAGACGATTAAATGACTTAATCATACCAATTATGGTATGATTATTTAAAATAATCGCACCACAAAAGGAAAAATCTATGAAAAAATGGATTTGGCAACAAGAAAACTATCCCAATTTTACATATGATTCTAAGAAATTAGAAAACTTAATTCAAAAAATATCACTAGAACAAGGTTATCTAATAGCCCTAACTCAAACTATGAATAAAGATAATATTATTCAAAGACAAGCAGAAGCACTTTTAAATGAAGCTATAAATACAGCTTTAATTGAAGGAGAAGTATTAAATAGAGATAGTGTAAAAGCTTCAATTGCCAAAAAATTTGGATTTGAAGATATTGATTATAAAAAAGTTGTAGAAAGTACAGATAATCTTATTGAAATAATCATTGATGCAAATACCAACTATAATGAAGATTTAACTTTAGAGCGACTTTTTGGTTGGCATAATGCACTTTTCCCAAAAGGGTATAGTGGATATTATAAAATTAATACAGCATCTTTTAGAGGTGACGAGACTATGCAAATAGTTGGTGGATATGCTGGTAATGAAATTGTATATTATGAAGCACCACCAAGAGCTAATCTTGAAAATGAAATGCAAAATTTTTTAAATTGGTTTAATAATACAAATGAAAGTTTGATAAAAGCTTGTATAGCTCATCTTTGGTTTGTAATCATTCATCCCTTTGATGATGGTAATGGAAGAATAACAAGAGCAATTACAGATTTAGTTTTATCAAAAATTGAAAACTCTAAAATATCAAGACTTTATTCAATGTCAAACGCAATAAATGATGATAGAAAAGGTTACTATAAAGCACTAGAAAATACAACAGGATATATAAAAAAAGAGGATGATTTTCTTGATATTACCTTTTGGTGTGAGTGGTTTTTACAAACTTTATATAAAGCTTTGCTTGAGGCAAAAATGAAATTAAATTTTATAGTTTTTAAAACTAAATTTTGGGATAAATATAGAGATAAAAATTTGAATGCTAGACAAATAAAAGTTTTAAATTTTATTCTTGATATTGGAATAGAAAATTTCAAAGGAAATTTAAGTAAGAAAAAATATATGTCAATCTCAAGTAGTTCTTCTACAACAGCTTCAAGGGATATTTTAGAGCTTTTGGAGATAGGGTGTATAAAACAAGTTGAGGGAACAGACGGAAGAAATATAAGTTATGAAATAGTTATATAAATTAAATCTATTTAACTAAGACAAAAATATGTCCAGTATTTTATTTATAATCTTTTATAAATAAATCGATAAGGATATAAAAATGTCAAAACAAGATAAAAATATTTTTCATGAGTTGCCAATTGATTATAAAGATTCTCAAGAAATATTTTTAAAACAAGGAAAAATAATTGGAAGTGTAAAATTATTTGATGTTATAAATATTGAGAATATAACTAAAGAAATTAAAAATGAGTTTAGAGAAGAAATTAAAAAAGCGAAAGGTATTTTGATTCATTTTGAATCTTTTAGAGATATTTCTCTTTTTACTATAAATGATTTTATTTCTTCTGTTAGGGAAAATGCTCCTTTTGATTGTGAAGTAGTTTTTGGTACAAAAAAAAATCATAGTATAGAAACAAATAGTTGTTTGCTTCAAATTATTTTTACTGGATTATAAATAAATTACAAGGAAAGAAAATGCTAAAAGATGTTTTATTTATCACAAAAGAAGTTTTCTCAAAAGCTTTATCAAAAAAGAAAAATCTAAGAAATCCAAAAAGAGTTTATGATGTTTTTAGAAGTTTTCAAGAAGTTATAAGTGATGTAGATTTAGTAGCAAATCACTATTTAGCTTTGGATTTTACAGAACATTATCTTCAAAACTCATCTTTTGGAGAACCTGTTGATAAATGGAGATATGTTTTAAATAAAGATTTAGAAGAGTTAAATGGAACTGTAAAAGAGTATTTACAAAATCTATCTTATCTTTCACATGATGATTCTTCATTTGAAACTTATGTAAATGAGATTTTTAATGCAAAAGTGTATTATGCATTTGTTAGAGATAACTATAATGTAGGATTTGTAGAACAAAAAGGAAATTTATTACATCTACATATTTTAAAAACCGATAAAATGGATATAGAAAGTTTTTATATAGGTAAACATAAAAAAATAGATTTATCAACTTTTGAAGCAAAAGTAGCTTTGCAAAAAGAGTTAAATGATATAAATATTGAGTTGAAAATAGAACTTGAGAAATTAAAACAATATATCAAAAATAGATATAGTTTAGATGATTTATTAAATTAAAAAATACTAAGTGGACATTGTATGTCCACTTAGTATTGTATCATTACAATATGAAAGCAGTAAAAAATGTATCGACTGCTTAAAAAAAAGGATAATAAAAATGAACAACAAAATAAAAACTACAACTATTCCACTAGAAATAGATTTCAATGGCATAACTTTAAAAGGCGAGTTAGAATACTGGGCTAAAGATTATTGCGTTAAATTATTAGAACCCTCAAAAGGTGCTTGTGGTGCTCATATGCAATATGGTGTACCAGTTAAATATGTAATTGAAAAATCA
>CAYQFC010000108.1:0-4027 GCA_964416585.1 uncultured Aliarcobacter sp. | reverse complement strand
AATGGTAGAGAGTTACTAACTCATGCAGGAAAAATAAGCCATGATATAGCAAAAGTAAAAAGTGAATTAGAATATCAAAAGTTTAAAGATGAACAAAAGAAAATAGAAAAAATCCAAAGTTTAAAAGAGCTTGAAGAAGATATAAAAAGGTTGAAATAATATAGTTTATTAAGCTTAAACTTGATATAATATTCACCTTTAGGGTGAAACAATAGGAATAATTTGGAAGTAAGATTTAAAACAAATAAATTACAAAAACAATATGAAAATTCAAAAGAAGCTATAAAAGAATATGGTGTAGATGTAGCAAAAAAATATATTAATAGAGTAACTCTATTAAAAAGTGCTAAATCTTTTGATGATTTATCAAAAATTCCACAATTAAGATTTCATCCACTTACAGGAAATAGAAAAGGAGAGTTTGCAATATCCCTAACAGGATTTTACAGACTAATTATCACCAATGATGGTGATACATTCGATATTGCAAAAATCGAGGAAGTGAGTAAACATTATGATGACTAATACATATATTTCAGATTTAGCCATACATGCAGGAGAGTTTTTAGAAGAAACTTTAGAAGAAATAGGAATGACCCAAGCAGAACTAGCAAATAGATTAGGAAGACCTCTACAAGCTATAAACGAAATAATAAAAGGTAAAAAAAGTATAACTTCAACAACTGCACTTGAACTTGAAGATGTACTTGGTATCCCTTCTCATATTTGGATTGGATTAGAAACGGAATATCAAATTGTAATAGCAAGACAAGAAGAGTTAAAACAAATGGAAGAAGAGAGTAAATTTTTAAAAAACTTTCCTTATGCTGATTTAGTAAAAATTGGATTTGTAAAAGCTACAAATATAGCAGTTGAAAAAGTTGATGAATTAAAAAGATTTTTTAGTGTAGCAAAATTGGCTCAAATACCAGAAGTAAAAGTATATCAAGCAGCTTTTAGAGTAGCTAATACAGATAATATTTCAAATGAAGCAATTGCTACTTGGATACAAGCTGTAAGACTAAAAGCAAAAGATATACAAACAGATAAATTTGATAAAAAGAAGTTAAAAGAAAATTTACCTCAAATTAAATCATTGATGAATTTAGATATAAACGAAGCTATAAAAGAGATACAAAAAATCCTAAATAGTTGTGGGATAGCACTTGTGATGTTACCACATTTTAAAAATACTAAAGTTCATGGTGCAACTTTTTGGTTAGATAATGAAAAAAAAGCTGTGATAGCCATGACTTTAAGAGGTTCTTATAGTGATATATTTTGGTTTAGTTTTTTTCATGAGATAGGACATATCTTATTACACCCAAAAAGAGAAGTGTTTTTAGAAAATGGATGTGTAGATGCAAAACTAAAAAAGCAAGAAGATGAAGCAGATAAATTTGCTAGTGAAACTTTAATAAATGAAAAAGAATATAATAAATTTATATTGAAAGATGATTTCTCAAAAGAGAGTGTAGTAAGTTTTGCTAAAAAGCATGAAATTAAAACTTCCGTTATTGTTGGAAGATTAATGCACGATAAAATTATTCATTTTAGTGATTCTAATCTCTTAACTTTAAGAGATAAATATAAATGGGAATAAAATTATGGCAAGTCAAACTAACGAAGAAGCATTAGAAAGTTGTATTGAAAGTTCTTTATTAGAACAAGGTTTTTACAAAGGTGAAAACAAAGATTTTAATAAAGATTATGCGATTGATGAAAAGAGATTTTGGGATTTTTTGCAATCTTCACAAGCAGATGAGCTAGAAAAACTAAAAAAAGACCCACAATATAAACTAAAAATCATCCAACGACTTGATAAGATGATTAAGAAGTATGGGATTTTAAAAATCCTAAAAAAAGGTCTTGATGTAGATGATGCTCATTTTAAACTCTTTTTTATTGCACCTTTGGCTTCAAGTGGGCAAGAGTTACAAAAAAGATTTGCTTCAAATGTTTTTAGTGTAACAAGACAAGTAACTTTCTCAAAAACAAATCCACTTTTAGAGCTTGATATGGTTCTGTTTATAAATGGATTACCAATTATTACAATGGAACTTAAAAATCATTGGACAGGACAAAATGCAAGATATCATGGGATTAAACAATATAAAGAAGATAGAGACCCAAAAGAGCCTTTATTAAACTTTGCACGATGTTTAGTTCATTTTGCTATTGATACTGATGAAGCATTTATGACTACAAAATTAGAAAAAGATAAAACTTTCTTCTTGCCTTTTAATAAAGGAAATAATTTTGGAGCTGGAAATGAAGTAAATCCAAATGGACATAAAACTTCTTATATTTGGGAAGAAATTTTTAGTAAAAATTCATTAGCAAACATCATCCAGCACTTTGTAAGACTAGATGGTGAAACACTTTATTTCCCAAGATACCATCAACTTGATGTTGTACGAAAATTAATAAACGATGTAAGCCAAAATGGTGTTGGAAAAACTTATCTTATTCAACATAGTGCAGGAAGTGGAAAATCAAACTCTATTACATGGAGTGCATATCAATTAATCGAAGCTTATCCAATAAGCGAAAATGTACAAGGAAGTAAAGGTTTGGATTATCCACTATTTGATAGTGTGATTATCGTAACTGATAGAAAACTACTTGATAAACAACTTCGTGATAATGTAAAAAGCTTTAGTGAACAAAAAAATATAGTTGCACCTGCATATAGTTCAAGTGAACTAAAAAGCAATCTTGAAAATGGTAAAAAAATCATTCTTACAACTATTCAAAAATTTCCATTTATCGTTGATGGAATTGCAGATTTAAGTGAAAAAAGATTTGCTGTGATTATCGATGAAGCACACTCATCTCAAAGTGGAACAGCACATGGAAAAATGAATGAAGCAATGGGTAAAAAAGAGTTTGATGAAGAGCTAGATGCTCAAGATTTAGTTTTAGAAGTTATGAAAAATAGAAAGATGAAAGGAAATGCTTCTTATCTTGCATTTACAGCAACACCAAAAAATACAACTTTAGAAAAATTTGGAACAAAACAAGAAGATGGAACTTTTAAACCATTTCATCTTTACTCTATGAAACAAGCTATTGAAGAGGGATTTATTTTAGATGTACTTTCAAACTATACAACTTATAGAAGTTATTATGAAATAGAAAAATCAATAGAAGATAATCCACTATTTGATACAAAAAAAGCACAAAAAAAGCTAAGAAGTTTTGTAGAAAAAAATCCATCTACAATAGCAACAAAAGTTGAAATAATACTTGACCATTTTATAGAAAAAGTTGTAAAGGCTAAAAAATTAAAAGGCAAAGCCAAAGGTATGGTTGTAACGGCTAATATTGAAACAGCTATTGTTTACTTTCAAGCTATAAATAAAAAGTTAGAGGAACTTGGAAATCCATTTAAAGCAATAATTGCATTTTCAGGCAAAAAAGAGATAGATGGAATCGAATATACAGAAGATGATATGAATGGTTTTGCCTCAAAAGATATAAGTGAAAAATTTGATAGTGATGAGTATAAATTACTAGTAGTTGCAAATAAATTTTTAACAGGCTTTGACCAACCAAAACTATGTGCTATGTATGTAGATAAGAAACTTCAAGGTGTTTTAGCTGTTCAAGCACTATCAAGACTAAATAGAGCTGCACCAAAATATGGTAAAAAAACAGAAGATTTATTTGTTTTAGATTTTTTCAATAAAACAGAGGATATTAAAGCTTCGTTTGATCCATTTTATACATCAACGACGCTAAGTGAAGCAACAGATATAAATGTACTTCATGAGTTAAAAGATGCTCTTGATGATTTAGGTGTTTATGAATCAAGTGAAGTTGATGAGTTTTTTGAGAAATATTTCAAAGGTGTTGATGCTTCAAAATTATCACCAATAATTGATACATCAGCTCAAAGATTTAATATTGAATTAGAACTTGAAGATGAAGAGAAAGCAGATTATAAAATCAAAGCTAAACAGTTTGTAAAAATATATGGGCAAATGTCTTCTATTATGCCTTATGAAATAGTTGCATGGGAAAA
>CAYQFC010000107.1:0-4030 GCA_964416585.1 uncultured Aliarcobacter sp. | reverse complement strand
GGATCTGAATATATTAATAATTGAAACTTACTTAACAATTCAGGTGGAACTTTTCCTATATGAACCATATCAACAACTGGAATTAAAACTTTTTTAGCACCTGCATCACTTGCAATTTGTAGTGCATCAGGTAGTGATTCTGTTGCTATTACACTTCCACCAATACTAAAAGAACCCAATATAACGGTTTGTGATTGAACTGGTCTTTCTAAAATTCCACTACACAAAGATATAAATACAGCTAAAGAAATACCTTTTGATTTACCAATTCCATTTAAATCTGTAGCTTTTAGATAATAGTCATTCTCTTTATATTTTGCACTTGAGCTAATTCTTGTTAAATTTGCTTGAATATAATTTGAAGCCTCTTTAATCTCTTCTTTTATCTCACTTGAGCTACTAAAACCTGCACTATCAAGCTTACCTGTACCTGACATTGTTTGCAAATCAAATCTAAAAAGCCCTTTATGAGAAGTATCTGGATTAGTTGCAACTGTATAAATAGACCCATTTGGCAAAGTTCCTTCAGGAATTAAACTTTTTCCACCACTTTCAGGAACATTAATTCTAATTTCATCACTATTTTCTAAATCAATGTAAGAAAAATTTACATCATAAAATTCCATTCCACCAATTTTTTTTAGTTGTTCTTTTATTCTTCTTCTACCAACAAGTGCATATTCAAGTGCAACTCTTACATCTTCTTTTTCATAGTTTTCATCAGGGAATAGAAGTTTTAATAGTCCACTAACTGTTTTTTTAACAGCTTTTGTATCTCTTTGGTTTAAATCTCTTCCTAGTTTAAAATATTTATCAATAGCATTAGAAAAGTTATATTTTTGAAGTTCTCTCATCCATTCAGCCATAAAATCAGTAATAAAACCATACTCATTTGTAAAAAACTCTGGTCTCATTTTTGGAACTTCCCAACCTGGTAAATAGTGATGAAATCTATCGAAAAATGCAGTATCAATCATCTCTTTTGGAAATGGACTTAATAAATGTGAAGTTTTAACTATATTTTCTATGCTTCCATCAATGTTACCAACAAATATCATAGAAGCTTTTGCAATTTTTTGTTCTTTTCCTCTTGCAAATGAACCACTCTCCATATAGTCTTTCATTATTTGAACACCATCTTTATCTTTGAATCTAATACCTGCAACTTCATCAAATGCAACTATATCCCAAAGACCTACTAATCCCATAGTTCTACTACCCATATTATAAAAAAGATTAGCAACTGTTGTTTGCCCACCTGATACAAGTATAGAATTTGGTGAAATCTCTTTATAAACAAATGATTTTCCAGTTCCTCTTGGTCCTAGCTCACACATATTGTAATTATTTTCTACAAAAGGAATGAGTCTTGCTAATAAGTGCCATCTTGTTTTATCATCTAAATGTGTTGGTTCCATTCCAGTTGATCTTATTAAAACATCAATCCACTCATCTTTTGAGAAATGCTTTCTATTTTGTAAAAATGATTCAAAATCCATATTTGGCATTTGAATAGGTTTTAAGTTCTGAATTATAAATGGACTACTTTTTGAATTTTCATCACTAAAATATTCAAGTGTCATAATGCACCAAATACCACCAGCTAAAAGCTTTTGGTAATTAATAACATGCTCTTTATCAATAAAAATATTTTTAATTCCTAAATTAGAAAATTCTGCTTCATAAATATCTTTATTTTCATTTAGTTTTACACTAACTTTATCAATAATTTTATATCTACCCTGCTCTTTAATTCTTGATTTTATAATTTCAGCTTCATCAGGTCTTACATAGTTTTTTGCCAAAATATCTTTTACTTTTTGAACACCTTCAACTATTTGTTCTTCATTATCTGTTGCACAATACATTCCAAGTAGATATTCAAGGACATAAATAGGGACATTTGCACCATCTTTTATAGATTTTGTTAAATCTTTTCTTACAACAAGTCCTGCATACACTTCATTTAATTTTTCATTTAATCCCATAATATATCCCCTTTAAAACTCATCAAAATCATTGAAGAAAGCTAATTGTAGTTTAACATCATAAGTTTTATAAATAGGTTCTTCGCTGCTATTTTCAATCACTTTTTTCATTACAAATTTAATAAATTTTCCACTATATTTATTTGAAATCTCTTTAAAAGTAAATTTCAACTTATTTTCTCTATTTCTATTCTCATCATCACTACTATTTAAAGTAATTTTATGTTTATCACTTAGTTCAATTCCATCTTCGCTATAAAATCCACAACTAATAGTAATTGGCTTAATTCTTTCACTAATAGGCTCTTCTTGATAAACAGATACATTTACATTATTTGTTGTAATTGTTGAAATTGGCATTATTGTAGCTTCAACTTCATTAATCATATTTTTTCTATGGTATTTAATTTCAAGCAAAGGAACTACTAACTCTTGTAAAGTAGCTCCACCATGAACAAATCTGTTTCCACCACCTTGTTTTCTAATCTTATTAATTGATTTTGTGATTAAAAAATCATTATCCCCATTTATTCCTAACTCTTTTGAAGTAAACTTTTGAGCACAACTATTTTCTTCTAAATTTTTACCTATTATAAATCTTCTATTTACTTTTGAAGTTTCCATAAATGTAGTATCTATTTTACAAAACTCACTATCTTGTGTTGGTTTGTTTGTATAAACAAATCCATGATCGCTTGTAATAAATATATTTGTTCCATTTAAATTTATTACTTGTTTTACTATTTTTATTAATGTTGCAAAACTACTTTCAACAGCATCAAATACTTTCTCTTCTGTAATTGGATCATCTCCAGTTGCATCTATTTGATTGTGATAAATATAAATTACATTGTTTGCTTTAACTAACTCTCTTCCATTTTCTCTACTTAATTTTAAAAACTCTTCATCATTTAGTGCAGTTGAATTTATATCTTCACTTTGAAGAATTTTTATTCTTGCATCTTTTCCTTTTGAAGATTTTCCATCCACATAAACTGTATCATCAGCAGATTTAATTTCAAGCTCATTATTTGGTAAAAGTGAAGCCATTCCAAGTTGTGTATATGAAGGAAGTGAACTTATCATATAACTTTCATTTACACTAAAACTTCTACTTTCAGTATTTTCATAAGATATTAATTTTGATAACTCTTTTGCACACTCAAATCTTAATGCATCACTTATAATTACAAATACTTTTTGATTTTTTCCTACTATTTGAGGAACTTTTGTCTTATAAAAACTTCTTTGATGATTTGGTAAAGATATTGAATAATCTTTTACAAAACTTTGCCATTTATCATTTAAAACTCTTAAATATGAGTTCAAATAAGCATCTTCTAAAACATTTAAAGGTTCTAATATTGTTTTATGATCACTTCTATTATAAAAATATATAAATTTTCTATAGTTGTAATCAATTTCATACCAATATGAGCTATATTTATTTAATCCATCTTCAAAATTAGAAATTTCAACTTTGAAATTATTTATGCCAAAGTGTAGTTTTATTGCATATTTGAAAGTGTTATAGATACTTGCATATTTTTCATACCAAAATTTATGTTCTCTTTTATTAAAGTAGTTTTCATACTCTTTTTCATTAATTTTTGAACTAACTATTAAATCTCTTAATTTTGATATTACAAACTGTTCACAAACTTCATAAGTAGAGCACTCTACAACATTCGATAATTCATAACTAGAAACTATTGATTGAATATTTAGCTCATTTTGAACTTTAGTGGATACTGTTTTAAATAGCTCTTTATGTCTATTACTATCCATCCAATGCTTTACAAAAAGTGTTGCTTCTTTGTTTAATTCGCATTTTTTAGAATCTATAGATGAATAAAAATGGTTTTGTAAAAATTTGTATGTCAAATCTTTTATAGATAATATTTCACTTTTATATTTAAATTTTAAATCCAACTGCTTTAAAAGTTTTTTTGTTAGATTAAATTTTTCAAGTTCTTGTACTAAATCTTCATTAGAGATTAGTTTAAATAAAATCTCTTCAATAGTTTCATCACAATTTAAAA
>CAYQFC010000106.1:0-4033 GCA_964416585.1 uncultured Aliarcobacter sp. | reverse complement strand
CTAAAAGATATGCAAACAGTTACAAGTGATACTTTAGCATATATAGAAAAGATGAAAAAACTTGGAAATAAACATTTAATAGGACAAACAACAGGTTTTGACTCACTTGATAGAAGAACAACTGGTTTTAATGAAGGGGATTTAGTAATAATCGCAGCACGACCAGCTATGGGGAAAACGGCAATAGTTTTGAATATGGCTTTAAAAAACGTAGAACAGAACAAAGGTGTTATATTTTTCTCACTTGAGATGCCAGCTGAACAGCTAATGCTAAGAATGTTATCAGCAAAAACAAGTATTCCTTTACAAAACCTTAGAAAAGGTGATATGGATGATAGGCAATGGTCAAATTTAAGTGCAGCTTTTGATAACTTAAATAGTAAAAAACTTTTCGTTGATGATGGTGGAAGTGTAAATATTAATCAGCTTAGAGCAAGGGTGCGAAAACTAGCACAAAATGAACAAAATAATATAAGTCTTGTAATTATAGATTATCTTCAACTAATGCAAGGTTTAGGAAATAAAGATAGACATCAAGAGGTTTCTGATATCTCTAGGGGTTTGAAAATGTTGGCAAGAGAGCTTAAAATTCCTATTGTTGCACTATCTCAGCTTAATCGTGGACTTGAAAATAGGCCAGATAAAAGACCCATGCTAAGTGATTTAAGAGAGTCTGGAGCAATTGAACAAGATGCCGATATTATAATGTTTGTATATAGAGATGATGTTTATAAACAAAGAGATGAAGCAAGAAAAGAGAAAGAGGCAAAAGATAGGGGTGAAGAGTATAAATCAAAATTTCAAGATAAACCTGTTGAAGAGGCTGAAATTATTATAGGAAAACAGAGAAATGGACCAATTGGTACAGTGAAGCTTGATTTTCATAAAAATCTTACAAAATTTGTTGATAAAGATAATGATTTTAGTGGATCTGCCCCAATTGAAGTAGTTTTTGAAACAATTGCTGATATTAATAAAGAGACAAATATAGATATACCAGATATTTTATAATAAATAATATTATCTTAAGAGATAAACCTTTATAATTTTTAAAATTATTTTAGGAGACTATTATGAAAAGTGCTTTTTCTTTGTTAGAGTTGATTTTTGCTATTGTAATTTTAGGAATAATTGTTGCTTTTGCAGTTCCAAGGTTTATGGATACAAAAGATAGTGCTTTGGTTTCAACTATAAAAAGAGATGTTAATACAGCTATTAACTCAATTCAAAGCTACTATTTATTAAATCAAAAAATCGATAAAATCAGTGATTCTATGAATATCTCTGATACAAATTGGAATCTAGAGGATTTAAAATTAAGTGATAAAAATGCTTGTTTATCTTTGGAAGTAAATAAAACAAAAACTCCAATAACAATTGATTTAAAAGTCGATACAGCCAAAACTTCATCAATTTGTACAAAAATAAGAGAGAGTGGATTGCAAAGCAAAAGCTATGAAGTTTATTAAGCTACTCTTTTTTCCTAACTCTTAGAAAAGATGCAAATTTTGGTTTACTGTTTTTTGTAAAGCCATAATATTTAAAAGTTACAAATTCTCCAATTTTTGGTGGATTTTCTCTATCTTTATTTGAAAATCCACCACCTAACTTAAAAACTATCCCATTTTTTAGTTTTAAATTTAAGCTTCTAAAACTACCATCTTTATTAAAATTGTGAGAAACAACTTCACCTTCATCATCAAGAAACTTCTTAACTTTTAAAATATTTTGACTTCTTCCACTTTCATAAGGTGTATTTGGATTCTTTAAAATAACTCCTTCTCCTTTATTTTTTACGATTTTTTCTAAAAATATATTTAAATCTTTTTTATTATTTATCCTAACTTGAGGAATAATTTTTATAAATTTATTTGGATTTTTTTCCAAAAATCTATTTAAAACTTCTACTCTTTCAAAAAAATTACCACTTTGATTTGGAACTTCAAAGATATTATAACTTATATTTTCCCAGCCTTTTGGCTCTTTTTGGCTCAAAACAAGACTTTGTATATTTTCAAAATCATCTTGTTTTGTCCAAAGTTCGCCATCAAGAGCAAAAGGTGGAAAATCTTTTGTAAACCAAGCTGGAGCAAATATCTTATTTTTATTTTTTGTCTCTAGGTTTTTCCCATTCCAAACGGCTCTTACTCCATCTAGTTTTTCACTCATTAACCAATTTTCAATATTATGTTTTTTTTCGTCATAGATATCAGGTTTTACAAGTTCTAAAGAGTAAGAAAATGTAAATAGAATAAAAATAAGAAAAAGTTTCATCTTTTGCCTTTAAATAATTTTTTATATTATATAGTAAATCATAAAGAAATAATAATTATTTGGCTAAAATGTAGGACTATTTTAAAGTAATATGAGGATATTTTGAGTAATATTGAGATTTTAAATAACAGTGATAAAGAGTTTTTATTAAATTCCATAAGAACGATTGAAGATTTTCCAAAAGTTGGAATTAGCTTTAAAGATATTACAACACTTTTAAATAACAAAGATGCATTTGAACTTTTGATAAATCATCTTGAAGCTAGATATAAAGCATATAATTTGGATTATATTGCCGGAATTGAAGCTAGAGGTTTTATCTTTGGAGCTGCACTTGCTTCAAGATTGAAAATAGGATTTGTTCCAATTAGAAAAAAAGGGAAGCTTCCTAGCACAACTGTTTGCGAGAAATACGAACTTGAATATGGTTTTGATGAGGTTGAAATTCATCTTGATGCTTTTGCTGATATTAAAAAACCAAAAGTTTTATTAATAGATGATTTGGTTGTAAGCGGTGGAACAGCTTATGCGGCTGCAAATTTAATAAAAAAGCTTGATGCCACTTTGTTAGAAGCTTGTTTTATATTGAATTTTACAATTTTACCAGGAAAAGCAAAACTAGAAGAGCTTGTTCCTGTATATTCTGTTTTAGAGATTTAAAGGATATTTATGAGTAACTATATTCCAAAAAAGAGTATTTTTGATCCAAATGACAAGGGTGAATTTGGTGTTTTTGGTGGGCAATATGTTCCTGAAACTTTGATGCCTATTTTAAAAGAGCTAGAAGCTACATATAGTAAATATAGATTTGATAAAGAGTTTTGGAGTGAAGTAAACTATCTTTTAAAAGATTATGTAGGACGAGAAACACCTCTATATTTTGCACAAAATATAAGTGAAGAGTTAGGAGCAAAAGTCTATTTAAAAAGAGAAGATTTAAATCATACAGGAGCTCATAAAGTAAACAATGTAATAGCTCAAGGTTTGTTAGCAAAAAAAATGGGCAAAACAAAAGTAATAGCTGAAACAGGTGCAGGACAACATGGAGTTGCAACGGCAACTATTGCTGCACTTTTAGGACTAGAATGTACAGTTTTTATGGGTGCAAAAGATGTTGAACGACAAGAATTAAATGTATTTAGAATGAAACTTTTAGGAGCTAAAGTAGTTGCAGTTGAAAGTGGAAGTAAAACTTTAAAAGATGCTATGAATGATGCTATTCGTTATTGGGTTACAAATGCAAGAGATACTTTTTATATTATTGGGACAGTTGCAGGTCCTCATCCATATCCTATGATGGTTCGAGATTTTCAAGCAATTATTGGTTATGAATCAAGAAAACAGATTTTAGAAAAAGAGAATAGACTTCCTGATTATGTAGTTGCATGTATTGGTGGTGGTTCAAATGCTATTGGTATGTTTTCTCATTTTTTAGAAGATAAAAGTGTTACTTGTGTTGGAATTGAAGCAGGGGGATTAGGACTTGATACGCCTAAACATGGAAGCTGTTTAGCAAAAGGAACTCCTGGAATTTTACATGGACAGTGTTCATATTTACTTCAAGATGAAGATGGACAAGTTTTAGAAGCCCATAGTATTAGTGCAGGTCTTGATTATCCAGGAGTTGGACCAGAACACTCTTTTCACAAAGATAATAAAACAGTTACATATGATAATATAACTGATAAAGAAGCCCTTGATGCTTTTGTTTGGTTAAGTCAAAAAGAGGGAATTATTCCAGCATTTGAATCAGCTCATG
>CAYQFC010000105.1:0-4051 GCA_964416585.1 uncultured Aliarcobacter sp. | reverse complement strand
CAAGTGTAATTGCAGTAATAAGACCAATGAATCCACCAATAAATGCTCCTCTAGTAGTCAATTTAGACCAGTAGATTGAAAGAATTAATATAGGGAAGTTAGCTGATGCTGCAATAGCAAATGCTAGACCAACCATGAATGCAATGTTTTGGTTTTCGAAAGCAAATCCAAGTAAAATTGCAACAATACCAATAACTAGAACTGTTCTTTTAGAAACTTTCATCTCTTCAGCATCTGTAGCTTGACCTTTTCTAATAACAATTGCATATAAATCATGTGCAATAGAGTTAGAAGCAGCAAGTGTAAGACCAGCAACAACCGCAAGAATTGTAGCAAAAGATACAGCAGCGATAAATCCTAAGAAAATATCTCCACCAATAGCTTGAGATAAGTGAACAGCCGCCATATTATTTCCACCAATAATACCTTTGAAGTCAATTACTCCATCTTTGAAGTAAACAGCACCCTCAGGGCTTAATAGGAAAACAACAGCACCTAAACCAACAACACCAATGATTAAATAGAAGTAACCAATAAATGCAGTCGCCCAAACAACAGATTTTCTAGCTTCTCTAGCATTTCCAACTGTAAAGAATCTCATTAAAATATGAGGTAATCCAGCAGTTCCAAGCATTAAAGCAAGACCTAAAGATACAGCAGATACAGGATCTGATACGAATGGTCCTGGTTTTAAGATAGCATCATGTTTTGGGTGCATATCAACAGCTTGTGCAGCTAAGTTACCAAAAGAGAAACCATAGTGTGAAAGAACCATAATTGCAATAAATGTTACTCCAGAAAGAAGTAAAACAGCTTTAATAATTTGTACCCAAGTAGTTGCAAGCATACCACCAAAAGTTACATAAATAATCATTAATGCACCAACAATTACAACTGACCAAGCGTATGGAATATGGAATAATAATTCAATTAATTTTCCAGCCCCAACCATTTGAGCAATTAAGTAAAAAGTAACAACTGTTAAAGAACCAAATGCAGCAAGAATTCTGATTTTTTGTTCATCTAATCTATATGCAGCAATATCTGTAAAGTTGAATTTACCTAAGTTTCTTAATTTTTCAGCCATTAAGAATAAAATAATTGGCCAACCAACTAGGAATCCAATAGCATAAATCATACCATCAAAACCATGTAGGAAAATCATTCCAGAAATACCAAGGAATGAAGCAGCAGACATATAATCTCCAGCAATTGCTAGACCATTTTGGAAACCTGTAATTCCTCCACCAGCTGTATAGAAATCTGAAGCAGATTTTGTTTTACTAGCAGCCCATTTTGTAATACCCATAGTTGCAACTATGAAAATAAAGAACATAATAACAGCAGGTATATTTAGTGTACTCGCACCTTCAGCAGCAAATAGTGCTAATGATGATAAACCTAAAAGAGTAAATATTTTTAACATTATAAAATATCCTTTACATCATTTTTAATAGACATTTCTAAGTCTTCAAATTCACCGTTTGCTTTAACAACATAAATAACAGTTGAAATAAAAGCAATAACAATAATTGTTGCAGCAATTGGCCAAGCAACAGTCATAACTTCACCAACTTTTGTAGCAAAAAACTCTTTGTTGAACGCAATTGTTAAAACAAAACCGTAATAAACTACTAGTATAAAGATTGCTAATTTAATAGCAAAAGAACTTCTTTTTGAAACAAGCTCTTTGTATTTAGGATTATTTTTAATCCTTTCTACTAACTCTTTGTTCATTTTTTCTCCTAAAATAAGATTCATTGAAATAGTAAAATATCTTAGTTGCAAAAACATAGCATTTTAAAGAATAATTTGAAAATTATGAAATAATTGTGAAAATAGCGATAAATTCGCTATTTGAAAAGAAGTTTTTTACTCTTTTGATAGATTTTTTAGCTTTAAAAACATCATAGCTGTCATAATTGCATCATTTAAAGCATCATGTTTTCCTAAAAAAGGGATATTTAGATATTTCATTATAGTATCAAATTTCAAATCCAAAAACCCATTATTCGCTATTTTTTTTCTATGGTCATAGTATATTCCAGATACTTCAATAGCTTGATTTGGAAGTTTTACCCCAATTATTTTTTTTGTATATTTTGAAATCATTGCCATATCAAACTCAATATAATACCCTACAATTGGTCTTGAGCCTATAAAATTAAGAAGCTGAAATATTGCAATTTCAGGTTCAAGAGCATTTTCTAAATCAGTTTCTCTAAGATGATGAATTTTTATAGATTCAGGGTTTATGAGTTTTGATGGCTTTACGAATATATTAAAGGTTTGCCTCATTAAGATTTTATTATCTTTAATTAAAACAGCACCTATTGATAATATTTCATCCTTTTTTGGGTTTAGCCCCGTTGTTTCGCAATCAAGACTAACATATTCATTTGGTGGAGGAGTATCAAATAAAGATTCAAATCTTTTGCTTTTTAACTTTTTTTTCTCTAAGTTTTGTAGAAATTTTTTAAACATTAGTAAATCTTATCCAATTTAAAAATATATGAGATAAATTTTTTAAACTCATTTACAATTTTGAAACTCTCTTTTAGTAAATCTCTCTCAATTTTCCCCAAAGCTTCGGTATCAAGTTCATTTGATATTGTTTTTGCATTATTGATTAAGTTAATATGATTTGTTAATCTTAGAGTGTTTACAATATCAAATGCTTCGATAATCTCAGCCGCCATTTTCTTGTCTATAATCTTTCTATCTTCAAGAATTTTTATTCTTTTAACTGTTGTTGTCTCTTTGATTTTCTCTTTTAAACACAAGCTTCTAATTCCTTGAACAATTGGAAAAACTGCAGCTTTTTTTATGTTTATAAGATTATTTTTACCTATAAAACTTGATATTGCAGTTGGTGTTTCAAAAGCTGTTGTAGATTTTGCAAAATATGCCATAAATACATCATTTTGTGCTTTGGCAAACATATAGTCTTTTAATGTAATTAAAAGCTCTTTATCTCCAGCAACAGCAAAAGAGTCCATAAAAATTGCTAAATCTAAATAGCCTTTCATATCTGGAATATTTATCCAGTTTATAATACTTGTTTTAAAATCGCTGAAATTTTTGCACCAAGAAGGATTTGAAACCATTATATTTCCATCGCAAGGTGGATAACCAAGCTCTATTAGGCTATTTGTTAATTGTTGCATATATGGTCTGTATTGCTCTACATCAACGCCATCTTTTACTATTAAAGCATTGTCTTGATCAGTTTTGATTATCTGCTCATTTCTTCCTTCGCTTCCCATTACAATCAGACAAGCACTATCTCTAAGTTCATTTGGAAGAGTTAAATCATAAAGTTTTTGATAAACTTTTGTATTTAATTGCCCAATTAAATTTGAAATATGATGTATTTTTACACCCTTTGCCTGAAGACTTGTAATTATGTTTAAGAAATCCTTACTTGCATTTTTTAAATCTTCAATATTTTTTGCATTTTTTATTTTCGATTCTATTACATAAGTGTGATTTGCAAAGTGCGATAATATATCTATTTGTTCTAGTATTCCAACCATTTCGCCATTATTATTTACAACACCAACTCTTTTTATATTTCTTTTTACTAAAATAGTTAAAGCTTCAAATAAATAGTCATCTTTATTTATTGTAAGAAGTGGGAAAATTGCAATATCTTTTACAGGAATTGATAAATCCCTTCCTTCTAAAAGAACCTTAACTTTAAGAAGAGAATCTGTAATAATTCCATACTCATTTTTATCGTTTTTTATTATAATAGTTGAAGTTTTAAAATTCATAGATTTTTCAATTGCATCAATTAATTTTGTATTTTCATCTACTATACAAGCTTCATGGATTAGAGTATCTTGTACTTTTGCTATCATAAATGATGATAATTCAGAAGTGTATTCTTTATCTTTTAATGTTTTAATTTTATTAACCAAATCTTTTAAGAAAAAATCTTTAAACTCTTGATTTTTCTCTATCAAAGATAAAAAAGCTTTTTTGTCTATTTCATAGCAAATTAGCTCTTCATGAACCTTAAAAGTATTTTCACATTTTCCATAAATTA
>CAYQFC010000104.1:0-4055 GCA_964416585.1 uncultured Aliarcobacter sp. | reverse complement strand
TTTAATTCCTTGTTTATATTTTGAAGATGCAATGAGTATAAAAGATGCAATAAGAAATAATGATATAGAAAAAGCAGCTGAAATTTTGCGACTTGTTTTGAAAAATAAACCAGAAAAAAATAAGTGGTCAAATAAGGATGATAATAAAGTTTCAAGTAGAGCTTTTTATGAAACTGGTGGATAAGTAAAATTAAAGCAAATTTTTTGTAAAATTCGCACCTATTTTCATTTGAAGATAAATTTAAACTATACCTATTAGGAGGTCAAAATGGCTTTAGATCAGGAATTAAAAGCAAGTATTATAGCAAAGTATGCAAAAAAAGATGGAGATACAGGTTCAGCTGAGGTTCAAATTGCACTATTAAGTGAGCAAATTAAAACTTTAACAGAACACTTAAAAGTATTCAAAAAAGATCACTCTTCAAGATTAGGTCTATTAAAAATGGTTGGGAAAAGAAAAAAACTTTTATCTTATTTAAAAAGAACAGACTATGCAAGATTTGTATCAGTTGTTGAGAGTTTAGGAATAAGAGCTAAGTAATTTTATTACTAAAAAAAGCAAAAGGGACTGTGGATTTTCCACAGTCCCTTTTTTTGTAGATGATGATTTAATAATAGTTTTTGTAGAATAAGGAAAAATTATAAATAATGGAATAAATTTAATATGTTATTAACAAAAAAAAGTGAATATGCTCTTTTATCATTAATCTCAATTTCAAAACATCAAGAGCCTGTAAATGTAGATATTTTATCAAAAGAGCTTGAAATATCTAAATCATTTTTGGCAAAAATTATGCAAAATCTAGCAAAAGCAGAATTAGTAACTTCTCATAGAGGAGTAAATGGTGGATTTGTTCTAAATAAGCCTATTGATGAGCTTACGGTTCTAGAGATAGTTGTAGCAGCTGAAGAGAAAAATCCTATGGTTTTTGAGTGTTCTGACTCAATTCACTCTTGCCCAAATAATAAAGCAAAACTTTGCAATATTTGGCCTTTGTTAAATAATTTGCAATTTAAAGTAAATGATTTTTTAGCAAAATTAACACTTAAAGATATTGCTTAATGCGGCTTTTTCATATTTCTCACACAGATTTAGATGGATTTTCTTGTCAGTTTTTAAGTTCAAAAGTATTTCAAAAAACTCACTATTATAATGCTAATTATGGTCTTGAAGTAAAGCTTAGTTTAGAAAAAGTTTTAGAAGAGATAAAAAACTATAAAGATGAAGAGCTTTTATTAATAATTAGTGATTTAAATCTTACAGTTCAAGAAAGTATAGATTTAGATAAAGCAATTAATACTCTAAAAGATGATGGTTTTCAGATAACTTTACAACTTTTAGAT
The DNA here is from genome assembly GCA_964416585.1 of uncultured Aliarcobacter sp. Classification (GTDB taxonomy): domain Bacteria; phylum Campylobacterota; class Campylobacteria; order Campylobacterales; family Arcobacteraceae; genus Aliarcobacter. The sequence continues at coordinate 2,711 of CAYQFC010000104.1, read as the reverse complement.
CATCACATAACAGGTAAAAAAAGTGCTGATAAATTTGCTTGGTACTTTTTGGATGATAAAAGATGTGCTACAAAGATAGTTTATGATTATTTAATAGAGAGATTTTCTGCTGATATTTCAATTTATAAAGAGCTTGTTGATTGTGTAAATGCAGTTGATATTTGGCTTGAAAATGAAAAAGATAATTTTGAATTTGGAAAAGTTTTGATGTCTATGCTTGTAAAAGCGAGAGAGATAAACTCTATTTTATTTCCTAATTTAGATAGAGATTATAAGTTTTATCTTCTTGAAAAAGCAAAAGAGTATTTAAACCAAAAAGATGCAAACATAAAACTTGATAATGAAGTTCATTTTTTAAAAAAAGAGTTTTTGAAGCTTAATAATTTTGATGATACTTTAGATAATTTAGCTGCTTCGTATTTGGTAAAAACATTAGAAGATATAAAAGATGATTTAACTGTTGTTTATCAAGGACAAAAAGGGCTTTTGACTTATTGTTTAGGCTCTATTTCAATTCCAGCAAATACATTTTTAAAAGCAAATAAAGATTATGATTTTTTTATTGATATTAGTAAAAAAGGAAATGCATCTTTTAGAGCTGATGGAAAGCTTGATGTATCGCTTCTTGCTTCAAAAATAGCAAATGGTGGTGGACATGTAAATGCAAGTGGTGGAAAATTTGAAGATTTTAAAGAGAGTATTGATTATTTATCAGTTAAAATATATCTACAAAATAAACTTGATAATCTAAAATAAGGAGAATAAAATGGAGTGCGAATTTCCAACAGTTAATTCAAATAAAGATGAGATAAAAGCTATCTTTGAAAATACAAAAACAATAGCTATTGTAGGACTTTCTCCAGATAAAGAAAAAGCATCTTATAGAGTTGCTGAATATCTGCAAAATGCTGGATTTAAAATTGTTCCAATATATCCAAAAGAGGATTTAATTTTGGGTGAGAAAGTTTATAGAAGCTTAGCTGAAATTCCTTTTGATATTGATATTGTTGATATTTTTAGAAAACCAGATGCAATAGCAAAGGTTGTTGATGAAGTAATAGCTATTAAAAATGAAAAGAACATAAAAACTGTGTGGTTTCAGCTAGGGCTTGCAAACAATGAAGCTGCTCAAAAAGCTCTTGAAAATGGTTTAAAAGTTGTACAAAATAAGTGTACAAAAATCGAACATAGAGCTATTTTCTCATAATAAACAAAGAGATTTTTTCTCTTTGTTAAACACTATATCTAAACTCCAGCTTTGCAACACAACCTATTATTTTATCTTTTCTATTTTTTATTGATATTTTTCCATTTAATGAATCAGATGCAATTTTTGCCAAATAAAGCCCTAAACCAACTCCATTTTTAGAACCAATTTTTTTAAAAGGTGCAAAAAGATCAATATTTTCATCTATTCCATTACCTTCATCTATAACTTTTAATATAAGTTTATCATCGGATTTTCTAAGTTTTATATATATCTTTTTCCCATTTTCACTAAATTTAATAGCATTTTGTACAAAATTTTGTAAGATTTGATTAAGTAGAGTCTCTCTTATTGTAATTTCCAAACTAGCAATATTTGAAGTAAAAATAATATCAATATCTTTTTGCTTTGAAAGTAGTTTAAAATCATTTGTTTTTCTTTTTAAGTATTTTATTAAATCAAGTTTTTTTGGGCTTTCAAATTGTGCACCCTCTGTTCTTCCAATATCTAAAATTGAACTAATCATAATATTCATATCATCAATTTGTTTAACTGTAAGCTTCAAAGCATCTTCATACTCATTTATAGACCTTGTTTTTTTAAGAAGCAACTCATTTTTTAATTTCATTACAGCAAGTGGAGTTTTGAGTTCATGAGCAATTCCAATAAAAAGCTCTTTTTTGAATTTTACATAAGTCGCTATTCTGTTTGTTAAGGAGTTTATAGAGTTTGCAAGGCTTAAAAATTCATTTGGTAAATCTTTTGTATCAATAAATGATAAAGAACTTTCATCCATATTTGATAGTTTTTTATTTATTTGCATAATTGGTTTTAAAAGTGATTTTGAAACAATAAGTGAGTATAAAAGCATTAAAATAAATCCAGGAATTGCAAGAATAAAAAGATTTCTAAAGATTATAGAGTATAAAATCTCTCTTTCAAGGCTTATATCTCTTGAAATTTGTAAAAAATATTTATCTGTTAATGGGTATATTAATTGTAGGTAAAATTCATTATTCTTTTCAAAACTCTTAAATTCAATCTCTTGTTTGCCATCTTTTTCAATTAATTCAATATTTTGAAATTGAGTTTTTACAGGCTTAAAACTATCTTTTATAAAAGATTTTTCTATTTTTTTTGCTTGATAAAGTAGATTGTTTTGAATATTATCATAAAAAGATTTTCTTGTAAATTCATAAAAAATAAATGATAAAATTATAATAAATAAAGAGGAAGCAAATATAAGCTTAAGATAAAACTGCTTATAAATGCTCTTATTTTCCATATTTTAGTTTAGAATATTATTTCTCTTCTACTTGATTTGGATAGCAAAATCTATAACCTCTTCTTCTAATTGTCTCAATAGTTGAGATGTTTAGAGGTTTATCCATTTTTTGTCTAATTTGATTTATTGCAACTTCAATAACATTTGGAGTTACAAGCTCTGGCTCTTCCCAAATTGCATCAAGAAGTTGCTCTTTACTTACAATTTGATCTCTATGTC
>CAYQFC010000103.1:0-4062 GCA_964416585.1 uncultured Aliarcobacter sp. | reverse complement strand
TATTGCACCACCTCAAAACTTATCAACTGATACAACATCAACAAGAAATACAAATGAAACTGCACAACAAATAGTTAAAGAGATAACAGTAGATAGAATAAATGATACTATTACAGCATTTTCATCATCTTCAAATAGTTTGATTGAAACAATAGGAACTAAAAATCAAGTTGAACAGCTTTTAAATAGTATGAATAGTAATACTTTAGGTGGAAAAAATGGTTCAACAAATTCTAATTTAGATATTTCAAGAACAGAGTTAACATCTCTTGGTCAAACAACATCAAATAATCCAAATGATAAAATAATAACTGCAAATGCAAATCTAAATTTAGATCAAACAGGAAAAGTTAATACAAACGATAAAGCGAATCAAGCCTTCCAAACTCTTGGATTAACAATAGAGAAAATAAGTTTAGCTCAAGATCAAATTGAAATAAAACTATTAGATACTAGAGTAGGGCAAAAATACTCTGTAACTTTAGCAAATGGAAATGAATTACCTGAAGGTTTATCTTTTGATCCAAATACAGGTAAAATAATAGGTGTTTTACCAGAAGGTGTAACAGAGTTAAATATTAGCATTAAAGCTTTATCAAATGATGGAACAACAAGGGTTTTAAATCTAAAAATTGATTTAAAAGAGTTAAAGAAGAAACAAAGTGCATTTAATACTTTAAGTGAACAAGTAGAAAAACAAAGTTTTAAAATGAGTGATTATGGAAGTTTCATAAACTCACTTATATCAAAAGCAGTATAAAAGGAATAGAATAATTGAGTGATGTTTCAAAATTAATTCAACTAGAGTTTAATTTAAAAAATTGTGAAAACGATAGTGAACTTTTTTACTCTATAGTTAATCAAACTATAGAGATAATTTACTATGAACAAGCTGTTTTAATAGGTTTGGATTACAGTTCAAAACTAAAAGTTGAAGCAATTTCAAATGTAGTTTCAGTCGATTCAACATCACCTTTTGTTCAATATATTTTAGATTTAGCAAACAGTTTAAAAAAAATATATTCAAATGATGAGATAAAACTGGTAAATCAAACTGAACTTTCAAAAGATATAAAAGAGCAGATAAAAGAGTTTTCTCCTTCAAATATTGTTTGGATACCTCTAAAAACTATTAAAAACAACATTGAAGTTGAGTTTTATTTAATTTTATTTAGAAATGATTTTTTTGAACAAAAAGATATAGAAATTTTAAGTTATTTAGCAACTTCATATAAATATTTCTTGTTTGCAAATAGAAAAGATAGTTTAAAAACAAAACTAAGAAATTTAAAAATAAATAACAAATATTTAAAATACTCATTGATTGCTATATTTTTAGCAATGTTTTTACCTATAAAAATGAGTGTAATAGCACCTTGTGAAATTCAAGCAAAAGACCCATTTGTAGTTACTTCACCAATTGATGGCTCTATTGATGAGATAAAAGTAAATTCAAATGATAAAGTTTCAAATGATGAATTACTAGTAAAAATAAAAGATGTTGATTTAATAAACACTTATGAAATTGCAAAAAAGAAGTTAGATACAGTTCAAGCAGAGCTTCATAGTATGAAACAAGCAGGTTTTTATGATATTGATAAAAAGAGTCAAATTAGTAGATTAGAATCTGAAGTAGCTCTAAAAGAGGCTGAGTTAAACTACTCAAAATCTTTGCTTGATAAGACAAATATCTACTCTCAAACACAAGGTATAGCCGTAGTTGATAATCCAAATGAGTGGAAAGGAAAGCCTGTAATTACAGGTGAAAAAATACTTTTAATTGCAAATCCAAATGAGGTTGAGATAAAAATAATGTTATCTGTTAAAGATGCTTTGTTTTTAAAAGAGAGTGCTGAAGTTAAAATATTTTTGGATAACAAAATATTTGAAACTTGGGATGCAAAAATAAGCGAAATATTTTATAAACCACAAGTAACTCCTGAAAATATTGTTTCATACAAGATAATTGCAGATTTTAATGATTTAAAACAAAATGAAGAGATTCCAAAAATTGGTTTAAGAGGTACTGCAAAAATTTATTCTCAAAATGTAACTTTGTTTTTTTATCTTTTTAGAAAACCAATAACATCTCTTAGACAATTAATAGCTTGGTAAAAAAGTGTTAGCGAATCAAAAAGAGATTTTACTTCCTAAATTAAGAGAAGATTTAAAGCTTCTTGAAACGTCTCCTTGTGAAGATGGTTCAAAACAGTGGAACATATTTGACCCTATACAAAACAAATATTTTACTATTGGAATAGATAGTTTTGATTTAATAAAATATTGGCAAACAGGTATTTCAACAAAAGAGTTTGTGGAAAAATTAAAAGAGTTTGATTATGAAATTGATGAAGAGAGTCTAATAGTTTTTGTAAACTTTCTAATTCAATCAGGCTTAACAAAATGTCAAAGCAAGGAAGATAATAGAAGAATTATTGAGCAAAAGAAAAAATCTAAACAAAACTTTTTTAAGTGGTTGATGCACAACTATTTGTTTATAAAAATTCCGATTTTTAAACCAGATAAATGGCTTACAAATAACTATCCTAAAATAGATTTTCTATACTCAAAACTATGGGGTAATCTGGTTTTGATTTTAGGATTTATTGGTATTTTATTGGTTATTAGAGATTGGGACAATTTTGTTTCAACATTTATGTATCTATTTTCAAAAGAGGGGATGATTTATTATGGATTATCTTTGATTTTTGTAAAGAGTTTACATGAATTAGGGCATGCTTTTACAGCTAAAAGGTATGGTTGTAAAGTTCCATCCATTGGAGTTGCTTTTTTAGTAATGTTTCCTGTTTTATACACAGATACCACAAATGCTTACGCAATAAAATCAAAATATAAAAGATTAAGAATAGTTTTAGCAGGAATGAAAGTTGAGATATATTTAGCTTTAATTGCAACTTTTTTATGGTCTTTTTTACCAGAAGGTCCACTAAAAAGTGTAGTGTTTATTATTGCAACAACTAGTTGGATAACATCACTTTTGGTAAATATTTCTCCATTTTTAAGATTTGATGGTTATTATGCACTCTCTGATTTAACAAATAATCCAAATCTTCAACCACGATCATTTGCTATGGCAAGATGGTTTATTCGATATTATATTTTAGGGTTAGATGAGAAAGAACCTGAAATTTTAACAAAAAATAAAAAGAGCTTTTTTATAACTTATGCAATATTTACGTGGATATATAGATTTTTCCTATTTTTAGGTATTGCATTTTTGGTTTATTATTTTGCATTTAAAATTTTAGGAATAGTTCTATTCTTAGTTGAAATTGTTTGGTTTATTCTTCTGCCTATTTTTAATGAGTTAAAAGTTTGGTGGCAAAAAAGAAAGAGTGTAAATTTAAATAGAAGAAATAAAATATCTCTAGCTATTTTTGTTTTAACTCTATTTTTACTTTTTACACCTTGGAATTCAAAACTTTATCTGCCATCAGTTTTAGAAGCAAAAAATTTTACCGAGATTTACTCAACAAAAAATGGTTTAATTTCAGAGATTTATGTAAAAAATTCAGATTTTGTAAAAAAAGATCAAATTTTATTAAAAATTAAATCCCGAGAGCTTGAATACAATATTTATAAACTTCAAAAAGAGCTTGATATGCTAGTTGAAGATTTTAAAAAACAAGCTGCAAATAAAGATGTTTTGGACAATAAATTTGTAATACAAGAAAATATCTATAAAAAAGAGAAAGAGTTACAAGGATTTTTGGAAATTCAAAGTTTACTTGATATAAAAGCACCTTTTGATGGAGTTGTTTATTTTAATGATAGCTACAATGTAGGTCAATATATAAATACTAAAGAGCCATTATTAGCTATTTATGATACAGCTACTTCAAGACTTATTGGATATTGTGATGATGAAAATTATAAATATTTAAAAAATAGTGCAAAAGGTAAATTTGTATCAAATATTCCTGAAATAAAATCTTTTGATTTAACTTTGGAAAATATCTCTTTAATTTCACTAACAAATTTAGAGTATGAAGAGTTAAGCTCTGTTTATGGTGGAGAAATAGCTACAAGAGAGTCAAATCA
>CAYQFC010000102.1:0-4067 GCA_964416585.1 uncultured Aliarcobacter sp. | reverse complement strand
TTTGTAATAGCTTGTCTTTTTGCAGGATCTCCTACTAAAACCTCACCTTTATCAGTAAATGCAACTATTGATGGAGTTGTATTTTTTCCCTCTTTATTTGGAATAATTTTTGCTTCACCATTTTCATAAACTGCAACACAAGAGTTTGTTGTTCCTAAATCTATACCAATTACTTTACTCATTTTTTATCCTTTTATTAAGCTTTTATTTTAATTTTTTATTTATAATTTATAGTTTTATGACATTACGGTCAAAAATACTATTTCTAATTTGCGATTGAAACCATAGCTGGTCTTAAAAGCCTATCTTTTAAAACATAACCTGTTTGTAACTCATTTACAATCTGTCCTGATTCATGATCTTTACTATCTACTTGCATAACTGCATTATGGAAATTTGGGTCAAAATCTCCATTTGTTTCTACTTTAGATATACCATGTTTCTCAAATGTTGTTATAAAACTTTTTAAAGTTAATTCAATTCCTTCTTTAAGTTTTGGCAAAAGCTCTTCAGCACTTATTTCAGCATTTGCTGATTTTAAAGCCATCTCTAAAGTATCAAGTGGAGTTAGCAAATCTTTTGCAAATTTTTCACTTGCATAATCAATTGCCATAAATTTCTCTTTTTCAAGTCTTTTTTTGATATTCTCAAAATCAGCATGAACTCTTAGAAATTTATCTTCACTCTCTTTTAATTGCTCTTCAAGCTTCTCTATAGTTTTTTCACTACTTTCATTTTCACAAGAAGTGTTTTCACCACAACAAGAACCATCTTGAATAGCTTCATTTTGTTCTAAATTTTGCTCTTCTTCATTTAAAATATCTTCTTTATTATTACTCACTTTTACTCCTTAAAAATTTCTAATTTGTTCAAAAAAATACTCATAATCTTTTGATAACAAACCAACAATAAATATCTTATAATCTTCATTATTGATTTTGCAGAATTTACAAATTCCTATATACTCTTGCGGTAAAAAACCATCAAAATATAGGCCTTCTTGTAGATTTTCCATAATATGAGATTTTAAAAATCTATTTATAGTAAACTCATCAAAATCATAATTTAAAGCCAAAGTCAAAAAAGCTTTTATATTGAAAATCTCAAAATTGCTTTTTTGTAAACTCTCTTTGATTGTACTATAAAGTTCACTAGCTCCAACTTCTTTTGATATTTTTAAAATATCTTCCAGAGAGTTTTCTAAAAAATCATTCAAAAACTTATATAATGCAGAGTTATATTTTATATTTACAGCAAAGTTTGTGAACTCTAAAATAATATATCTATCCTCAACATTTATAATATTTTCTAAAATATCACTTGCCTCTTTTTTTAGAAAAACTGTAAGTCCCAAACTATTTGTAAGCTGCTCTAGGACTTTAATATTTATCCCTTTTAGTTCAAAATCCAATCTTTCTAACCAATATTGCTTTAGAGCTTCATTTGTAGGAGTTCTTCCACTACTTATATGTTCTTGAGCCAAAAAACCTTCATCACCTAGTTTTTTAAAATATCCTCTTATTGTTGCAGTTGAATAGTCTAAATCATACATAGATTTAAGCTCTTTTGAACCAATTGGTTCAAGATGTTCGATATATGCTTTGATAATTGATTGAAGTAAAAACTCTTTCTTATCTATCATAATCTAGCTTCCTTTATATAATCTAGCACTCTATATATTAAACTGCTAAAGGATTATAACAAAGTGAGCCGATGTTTGTCAAGTTTTAAATATTTAATCTAGTATATTATTTTTGAAAGATATAAGCCATTCGCTTGTATGGGTGTTTTGTATGTTTGTTTTTCGCAATTTAACTGCTTTTTTAAATCTTCTGTTTTTAATTTTTTATCATTTATAGCCAATAAAAAGCCTACCATTAATCGAATTTGAGATCTTAAATATGAGTTTGCACAAAATTTAAAAACATAAATATCTCTATATTTATAGAATTTTGCGCTATATATTTCTCTTTTTGTCTGCTCTTTTTCGCTTCCTGTTTTATGAAAATATTTAAAATCATAAATACCAACAAACTCTTTTATAGCCTCTTTTATAAGCTTTTCATCTATATTTTCAACATAAGTAATATATTTTTCATTAAAAGGATTTGTAGGTTTTGTAGTAATTAAATATCTATAAACCCTTTTTTTTGCAGAAAATCTTGAGTGAAACTCATTTGATACACACTCTATTTTTATTATTTTAATACTCTTATCTACTCTTTTATTTAATATCTCTTTGAATTTCTCTAAATCATTAAAATAGTTTGGAATAAAAGCATTAAAAACTTGAGCTGTTGCATGAACATCTCTATCTGTTCTTCCACTTAAAATAATCTTTGTATCTATATTAAAAGTTTTAAAAACTCTTAAAAGTTCATCTTCAACTGTATTTTGATTTGGCTGTTTTTGGCTTCCAAAAAATGCACTTCCATCATAAGATATTGTAAATTTAAGGTTTTGACTCAAATTTAATACTCTTTTTTTGTAGTCTTACTATATAAAATATAGCTTGATATTATCCAAATAGATGGAATAATATATAAAGAGTGAAATAAAAGTTTATTTCCTATATATTTTATAATTACATAATATATTATACTTGCTAAAATGGAGTAAATAAGTGCTCTATTTTTTTCATATCTTGGATTAAAATAAGAAAAAGAGATAACAAAAAGTATTGAAATTAGTGGAAAAATTGAGCTTAATATGAAAAAAACAAAAGAGTCATTATCCAAATTATGCTTTATACTAATAAGCCAATAATCTAAACTTGTAGTAAACTCTAAAAGCTTATTATCTTGAACTAATTCATTTATATACATAGTTTCATACTTTATCTCATTTAGCTCTTCTTCATCAACTATAAATATATTTCCATTTAAAAACTTAAAAGTAAGATTTCCTTTGTTGTTATCAAGCAATGCACTTTCACTAATAATTAGTTCATCTTTTTTATCTTCTTTTTTAAAAAGCTTAACATTTTTATAGGTATTATTCTCCTTTTCTTCAATAAAAATCAACCAATCTCCAAATTTTTGCCCTAATTCACTCTCTTTTATATTAAAATTTGCCTCACTTTTTTTATAATCAATAAATTTATTCATCAAATATTTTGTTTTTGGAATTAAACCCAATGATATGATTAATAATATTATAGATATAAATAAGCTTATAGGAAAAAATATTTTAGCTATTTTAAGTGGGCTAATTCCAAAAGAAGAGATAACAGCCAACTCATATTCACTTGATAACCTAGAAACAGATATTACTAAAGACATAAAAAATGTAACAGGCAGAGTAAAAAAGATAATTTGTGGCATTGTATATAGATATAGCCAAAATAAATCTAAAAAATCCATTTTTATAATTGATGTTAAAGATACTATTTTTACCAAGAAAACAATACTTGTTATAAAAGATAGTCCTAAAAATATAGGGAAAAAACTAATTGCTAATTGTGAATGTAAATAGTTGCTTAATCTCAATAAAAATCCTTAAAAAATGTTGATAAGTTAAAAACAAACTCCAAAAAAAACCCAATACATAAAGATGGAATAAATGGAATTTCATGCTCTTTTTGTACAAATCTTATATAAACCCAATGAATTATAGCAATTAAAGCACTTAAAAAAACAGTAAATATTGTCAATTCTAAGCCCAAAATAGCCCCAAAAGATGCAATGATTGGCATATCTCCTTCTCCCAAAGCAGTTTGAGTTTTAAATCTATCGTCTTTAAAAATTCTTGATTTTATATTTTGTATATAAAAAGTAACTATAAAATTTAGTAAAACTATCGCTCCTACACAAATAATTGCATTTTCTAAAGCATAATAAAAATCATATTTTGTAACAAGAAATGATAAAACCAAAGATAATAGAAGCAGATAATCAGGCACAGCTTTATATTTTAAATCATAAAAGGATAAAACAACCAAGTTTAAAGAGAACATAGCAAATAAGAAAATATTTAAAAAATTAAACTCCACCAAATCTTCTTTCCCTTTTTATAAAATCACTTAAAATATCATCCAACTCATCAGCTTTGAAATCTGGCCAAAGTGT
>CAYQFC010000101.1:0-4162 GCA_964416585.1 uncultured Aliarcobacter sp. | reverse complement strand
AGAAGATTCTATTTCTATGTTAAAAATGTTAAATCAAAATTTTTTAGATAATAAATTTAATACTTTTTTAGCCTCTTCTTTAAAAGAGGCTAGAGAAGTTGTGAAAAGAAATAAAATTGATTATATTATTTTAGATATTAATCTTCCTGATGGTAGTGGCTATGAACTTATTGAAGATTTAGCAACTTCTTCAATTAAAATAGTAGTAGTTACTTCTCATAATAATTCTTTATTAAGAGAAACTTTTTATGAAAAGGGAATAATAGATTTTTTGAGTAAAGACAAAAATTTCTTATATAAAATTTCTGAAATACCAAATCTTATAAAACAAATAGAAAAAAATAAGCTAAAAAAAATTCTGATTATAGATAATTCTCATATATTTAGAACTAAATTAAAAGAAATTATTTCAAATAGAAATTATGTTGTATTTGAAACTTCAAGTACAAGTGAAAGTTTAGAAATAATTAAAAAAGAAGATATAGATTTGATAATATTAGATTCAGAAATTGAGGATAATAATGCATATAGCTTTTTAATACATAATAAGAAAACAATTTTAGATGAATTAAAAATAAAAATTATACTTTTAACAAATAATAATTCTACATTTATTTCAAGAGATGCTTTTAGATTAGGAGTTAGAGAAATTATAAAAAAACCTTATTCTGTTGAAGAATTAATATTAAAAATTGATATGTTTATGAATGATAAAGATATTGAAGATGAAATTGAATCTTCTAAAAAACTCTTAGAACAATACAAAAATGCTGTTGATAGAAGTTCTATTGTTTCAAAAGCAGATGCAAAAGGAATAATTACTTATGTAAATCAAGCATTTTGTGATATTTCAGGATATTCAAAAGAAGAACTTTTAGGTAAAACTCACAGTATTATTAGACATGAGGATATGCATTCTTCTATATTTGAAGATATGTGGTATACAATAAAAATAAAAAAAGAACCTTGGTTTGGAGAAATCAAAAATAAGAAAAAAAATGGTGGAGATTATTGGGTTCAAACTATAATTAATCCCATATTAGATAACGATAATAATGTAGTAGAATATATTGGAATTGGAACAGATATTACTCAAATAGAAAAATTAAAGACACATTTCAAAAAACAATACGATTTGACTCAAAATAACTTTAATGAAATTATGAATTTATCAAAACTTTATGAAAAAGCTATAGACCAAAGTAGTATTATTTTAAGAATTTCACCTGATAAAACAATAAATTATGCAAATGAATCTTTTTATAAAATAAGTGGTTTAACACCAAAAGAATTAATTGGAAAACCTTACAATTTTTTGAATGGTAATGAATTTGTCTATTATAAATTTTTAAAAGAAATAAAATCTAAAGGCATTTGGAAAGGAAAAATAAAACATATTTTTAAGAATAATGAGGAATATCATTTTTTAGTAACTATTATTCCTATAATCAATTTGAACGGTGAAATACAAGAATATATGACTATTAAACATGATATTACAGAATTAGTTAAATTAGATATAGAAATTCAAGAAACTCAAAAAGAAATAATATATAAAATGGGAGAGATAGGAGAAACTAGAAGTAAAGAAACAGGTAATCATGTAAAAAGAGTTGCTGAATATTCAAGATTATTAGCTTTACTTTGGGGTATGAATAAAAAAGATGCAAACAATCTTTTAATTGCTTCACCTATGCATGATATAGGGAAAGTTGGAATTCCTGATTCAATTTTGAAAAAAGAAGGAAAACTAACAAATGATGAATTTGAAATTATGAAAGAACATGCAATAATTGGATATAACATTTTAAAAGATTCAAATAGGGAAATTTTAAAAGCAGCAGCAATAGTAGCAAAAGAACACCATGAAAAATGGGACGGAAGTGGTTATCCTTTTGGATTAAAAGGGGAAGAAATTCATATTTATGGAAGAATAACAGCAATTGCAGATGTTTTTGATGCATTAGGAAGTGAAAGATGTTATAAAAAAGCATGGGAAGATGAAAAAATATTTGAATTACTTAATCAACAAAAAGGAAAACATTTTGATCCTTATTTAATAGAATTATTTTTTTGTCATATAGATAAATTTTTTGAGATTAGAAATAAGTATAAAGATTAAATCTACAAATTTGCTGATATAGCTTTATATGAAGCAAAAAAATCAGGTAGAAATAAAGTTGTTATTTATAACAAATAATAAGAGATTAAAATAAGATAATATTTATCCTATTTTGTGTTCCCTTTTGATAAACTTCAAATTTATAAAAATTAATAGATTATCAAAAGAGAAAAATTATGAAATTAAATGAACTAAAACTAGAAGTTGATTACTTCAACTTTGATGAAAGCTTATACCAAAAAGTAAAACCAACACCACTAAAAAATCCAAAACTTGTATCTTTTAATCCCCTTGCTTGTGATTTAATCAATTTAGACTATAAAGAGTGTGAAACAGAAGAGTTCTTAGAGTTTATGAATGGAACAAAAGTATTAAATGGAAGTATTCCATATAGTATGGTTTATGCAGGTCATCAGTTTGGTTATTTTGTACCACAACTAGGAGATGGTAGAGCTATAAATCTTGGTAGTGTAAATGGTTGGCATCTACAAACAAAAGGCTCAGGATTGACACGTTATTCAAGAAGAGGAGATGGAAGAGCGGTTTTGCGTTCATCAATTAGAGAGTATCTAATAAGTGAACATATGCATGCTTTAAATATTCCAACAACAAGAGCTTTAGCTATCATTGATTCACAAACTTTTGCCCATAGAGATTGGGAAGAAGAATCATGTGCTATTGTTCTTAGAATGTCACCTTCTTGGATAAGAATAGGAACTTTTGAGTTTTTTGCAAGAACAAAAAATGCAAAAGAGAATCTTAGTTTATTAGCTAATTATGTGATAAATCAATCATATCCTCATCTAAAAGATGAAAAAAACAGATATGAAAAGATGTTCTATTCTTTGGTAGATAAAAGTGCTGAACTTTTGGCTTTATGGCAAGTTTATGGTTTTCAACATGGGGTTATGAATACGGATAATTTTTCAGTTGCAGCTCTTAGTATTGATTATGGTCCATTTGCTTTTATGGATTATTTTGAAAAAAATTCTATTTGCAATCATACAGATGAAGAGGGAAGATACTCATATAATAATCAACCATACATAGCAAGATGGAATTTACTTGTTTTAGCAAATGCTCTAGCTGGAATTTGTGATGAAAACAGACTAAAAGAGTATATGAGAACTTTTTTACCACAACATGAAAAAGTCTATTTAGAGCTTATGAATAAAAGATTAGGTTTAGATGCTTCAAAAAGTGGAAATGGAAATCTTCATTTGATTTTGGAACTTTTAGGAAGTTTGGAAAGTTCAAAGATGGATTATAATGTTTTCTTTTACAGACTTACAAATCTAAAATCTTTTGATGATTTGAGTTCTGTTTTGGATATTGCAGTTTTTCAAGAGCCACTCAAAAAATGGTTTGAGAGTTATGAAAAAGTGTGTAATGAACAAAATACAACTTTTGAAGGAAGATTTGAAATTATGAAAAAAGTAAATCCAAAATATATTTTAAAAAACTATATCATTCAAGAAGCTATAGAAAAAGCCCATGAAGGTGACTATACTTTGGTAAATGACTTACTAAAAATCGCTCAAAATCCTTTTGATGAACATCCAAAATTTGAAAGATATGCCCAACCAACACCTATGAAATATGCAAATATAAAACTTAGTTGTTCTTCATAAATAAGAGTTTTACTCTTATTTTTTAACAGAATCAACATCTATTTCAATAGACATCCAATCTTTATCAACTTCACCATTTATAGTAACAGTATCTTTTGGAGATACTTGAACTCCTCTCCAATCATTATGGTCAATTTCTATTGTGATATCACCTGTTTTGTCTCGAAATAAATATTTGTCTTTTCCTAAGTGTTCTATAATATTTCCTTCTAAAACTACAGGCATATCATCTTTAAATGTTTTTGCTTTTTCTACTGTTGTTTTTGAAATAGTAGGACCTATAAATCCACCTTGTTGTGTTTGCGTTGTTCCTACAAATTCTGCAAAAGCTGATGTTGAAGCAACTAATAAACTTGCTATTAAAATATTTCTTTTCATTTTTTTCCCTTTATTTGTTTTAATAGAGTAA
>CAYQFC010000100.1:0-4174 GCA_964416585.1 uncultured Aliarcobacter sp. | reverse complement strand
AAGTTGAGTTAATAGCTGGAAATGTTGCAACTGCTGAAGCTACAAGAGATTTAATAACTGCTGGAGCTGATGGTGTTAAAGTTGGAATTGGACCTGGAAGTATTTGTACAACTAGAATTGTTGCAGGTGTTGGAGTTCCTCAAATGAGTGCTATTGATGAGTGTGCAATTGAAGCTAAAAAATCAGGAACTCCTGTAATTGCTGATGGTGGAATAAAATATTCAGGGGATGTAGCAAAAGCATTAGCTGTTGGAGCCTCTTGTGTTATGATGGGAAGTGCATTAGCAGGAACTGATGAGTGTCCAGGTGAAGTGATTTTATATCAAGGAAGAAAGTTTAAATCATATAGAGGAATGGGAAGTATTGGTGCTATGACAAAAGGAAGTACTGATAGATATTTCCAAGAAGGAACTGCTGCTGATAAGCTTGTACCTGAAGGAATTGAAGGAAGAGTCGCTTATAGAGGAAGTATTGCTGATATTATTCATCAAATGGTTGGTGGATTAAGAAGCTCTATGGGATATTTAGGAAGTAAAGATATAGCAACTTTCCAAGATACTGCTGAGTTTGTGGAGATTACAAGTGCTGGACTTAAAGAATCTCATGTTCACGATGTGACAATCACAAATGAGGCTCCAAATTATCATGTATAATATTAAAAAATAGGTTATAAACCTATTTTTTAAATACTTTTTAGAATTTTGCTACTACACCTGAATAGAAACCTGAAAATTTAATATCTGTTTTAAAATCAACATTGCTTTCATCAATTTTATATTTTTGAGTTCTATAACCTATCTCTAAAGCTGGTTTTATAACTGGGAAAAAATCTAATGTATAATCAACTTTTGCTCTTGCATCATAAACTGTTGAGTCTCCAGTTGTAATATATTTAATATCTGTTTCAAGACCAATATTTGTTGTTGGAATATCAAATCTAGCTCTAGCATATGCCAAAGGAATAGCCACGGTTTTACTATCTTTGTAACCATCAAAATTTTGAGTTGCTTTTGCATCATATGAGAAATCAATAATTTTAATATCAAGACCTAAATCCAAGGTAAAACCAGCAGTATTATCAAGAATATTATAGTAAGGAATAATATCATATTGTTTTAACTCATAATTTAAATCAGTTTTTTGATTTCCAATATTAAAATCTTTGAAGCTTCCAGATGCTTTTCCTTTGTCTTGTACTTTTGTATATTCAAGTCTTAGGTTTGGTAATATAGGGATAGGGTGTTTTACTAACATCCATACATACGGTGTTGTATCACTTTTTTCATTAGAGTCATAAAAACCATTTCCACCATTTTTTGAATAAGATAAAATACTGCTAGATTTTTGCTTCCAAGCACCAACTCCCATCTCAATTCTTGTAAAATCAGCACTTAAAGTAGTAGCCATTGCACAAACAGTAGCAAGGCTTATTAAAGTTTTTTTCATTGTTTTCCTTTTTTATTTTAATAATAACTAAATCTCTTTTCTATTTTGCTTTAAGATAATAATAGTTACAAAAATAGATAATAAAACTCCAGCTAAAACCCCAAAACTAATAGTTTCTTCTTCAAAAATAAACATAATAATAGCCACAAATGCAGGATTTAAATATGTGTATGCCATAATTTTTTTTGCACCCAAAAGAAGAGTTGCTTTTTGGTATAAAAATAGGGTAATAACTGTTGTTCCAACTACTAAATATATTATGTAATTTAAATGTGAACTATCTATTTTGTCCCATTCGTACGGGATATTTAGTAGCTCTATTGTAAGTGTCATCCAAATAATTCCACCAATTAAAGTTGCAAAAACTAAGGCTATTAAATCATCTTTTTTGCTATACAAAAGTTTAATAAATATTGGATATAAAGACATAGAAAAAGATGCTAATAAAAATATTACATCACCTTTATTTAATGAAAGTGATAAAAGAAGATTTAAATCAGCTTTAAAAACCACAATACAAGTAGATAGCATCCCTAAAATATAGATAAATATTTGATTAATACCAATTTTTTCTTTAAAGAAAAAGATACATAATATTGCTGTCATAAGTGGAACTAAGGTGTAAATTGCAGCTGTATTTAAAACAGTTGTAAACTCCAAAGCTTTAAGAGTTCCAATAAAATATAGAGTATAAACAAGGCTTACAATCATGGCTTTTGGAAGTACTTTAAAGCAAGATAAGATTTTATTTTTATTAAAAACTATCAGTGGAGAAAGTATTAAAAGTGCCATAATAAATCTTAAAAGAGTCAATGATATTGGGTCAATAAAGCTACTTAGTTTTAAGGATGCCAAAAATGAACCAGAAATTAAAATAGTTGCAATTGTGGCTAAGATATGGGCTTTTACTGTTTCGTTCAAAAAAATCCTTATAAAATTTAAATATTTAACTCAATTTTATCGAAACTTCATTAAAATAGTAATCTACAAAAGCAGGGACGACCCTGCCTCTTTACTCGCAGAGGACGGCCTCAAAATTAAAATAAGGAATTTTATGGCTTGGGTTTTTTTATTTATAGCTGGTATTTTTGAGGTTTGTTGGGCTTTGGGGCTTAAGTATAGTGATGGTTTTACAAAAATTATTCCTAGTTTATTTACAATTATTACTATGCTTATTAGTTTATACTTTTTAAGCCTTGCTTTAAGAACTCTTCCTATGGGAACTGCCTATGCAATTTGGGTTGGAGTTGGAAGTGTTGGAATTGTAATTGCTGGAGTTATTTTATTTAATGAGTCTATAAATTTATTAAGAATAATAAGTATTTTATTTATTGTTTTAGGAATTATTGGGCTTAAACTTGCTACAAAATAGGAAAAATATGTATATTATAGATTTTGAAAATATTGATGTTGGATATGATGATAAAATTGTTTTGAAAGATATAAACTTAAAGATAAAAGATGGCGAACATTTTGCAATATTAGGAGCAAATGGTAGTGGAAAATCAACTCTTATGAAGCTTATTCAATCTCAGATTCACCCACGACACACAAAAGAGTTTAAAAAAGAGATATTTGGAAAAAGCAGATACTCTATTTTTGAATTAAGAAAAGAGTTGGGAGTTATAACAAATGATTTGCACAACTATTTTGAGAAAGAAGCTTCATATATGAGTGGATTTGAAGTTGTTTTAAGTGGTTTTTATAGTTCTATTGGAATTTTTACTCATCAAGATTTTACAAAAAATCAAATAGAAAAAGTAAAAGAGATTATGGAATTTTTGGAAATTAGTAACTTAAAAGATAAAAAAGTTGCTTCTATGAGTACAGGAGAGCTTAGAAAATGTATTGTTGCAAGGGCATTAATTCATAATCCAAAAGCTTTTGTTTTGGATGAACCAACAGTTGGGCTTGATATTAAAGCCCAAATAAATTTCATAAATCTACTTAGAAAAATATCTAAAAAATCAACAATAATTTTAGTAACTCACCATTTAGAAGAGATTTTTGAAGAGATTAAAAATATTGCTTTAATTTATAATAATCAAATATTTAAAGCTGGGAAAAAAGAAGATATTTTAACTAGTGAAAATTTAAGTACGATTTTTGATACAAAAATTGTACTTAATAAAAAGAATGAAAGATACTTTATAGAAGAAATTTTGTAAAATATTTAAAAATTTTTATAAAAATTATTAAAAAGGATAGGATTTGAATAAAAATAGACATATAAAAAAACTAGGTGATTTTGCCAAAATAGGTGGGCTTACAGGTTTTTTAGCTTTAGGATTTCAAGCTTGTGATAGTGGTGTTCAAAATGAAACTCAAGCTCAAAATCAGGCAAAAAACACAAGTATTGCTGAAGCTTCACAACAGCAAGGAGCTTTTGTAGTTGTAGAGCAAAGTAGCGATGGAAAATATAAGATAGCAGATGAGTTTCCAGCTGCAAAGACCACAATAGTTTTAAGAAGCCCAGATGGAACAGAGAGAATTTTATCTCAAGAAGAGATAGATAAGCTAGTAAAGGAAGAAGAAAAAAAGATTGATGCAGGAACATCAGGTCTTACAAATCCACAATTAAGTGATGGTGGAATGGGACTTGGTGGAGTTTTACTATCTTCAATTGCAGGAGCCATGATTGGTTCTTGGCTTGGAAATAAACTATTTAATAACCAAAATTTCCAAAACCAAAAAGCAGCTCAATACAAATCTCCACAAACTTATAGTA
>CAYQFC010000099.1:0-4191 GCA_964416585.1 uncultured Aliarcobacter sp. | reverse complement strand
TCTTTAATTAAAACTTATCAAAACTTTTTTAGTTCTTCAAATATTATAAATCTTTTAAATGATGAATTTAAAAACTCAATATTTATTAGTTTAGATAATAAAAAAAGAGCTTACTTATTCTATTTTACTAAATAGTTTTTAAAATCCCAAAAGCCTCTTCTTCGTATTTAGAGGCTTTTATTAAAATATCTGATATCTCTTTTGGCTCAAATCTATCTATTTTCTTTGCACTCTCCACACATTTTAAAGCAAACTCTCTTAGGGTATCTCCTGAAAGTAAAATCAGTTCACTAGCTTTTTCAAGTTTATTAACATCAAGATTGTAAGTTTTTGCCTCTTTTAAAAATGCTGAATACAAATACCTAAAACCTCCACCACCTGTTCCTATCTCTTCTTGCATTCTTACAATATGTGTTAAATAGTTTTTTATATATCTCTCATCTTTATTTTTAAGTTTTTCTATAGACTTTGCTAGTTTTCTCATACCTTTAACTCCAGCATATGGGAAAGGTGTAAGCATAGCTTTTGCGTTTTTTCTTATAGATTTTTTTAAAATATTATCAAAATCAATCTGCTTTGGAATATTTAAAACATAATACATAAAACCTTTTGGAGCAAAAACTCCTTTCGCAAATCTAGCTTTTGTCAAATCTTTTTGTGAACACTCTACAACATCTTCAAAAACAGGATCTGAAATTTTATAATTCTTACCAACTTTTGCATAAACCAAAAGATTATGTGCATTAAAATGAAATCTCATATTTTCTGGCATATATGGAAGATAAAAAACAGAAGTTTGAAGACCTACTATTTTCCCATCTTCTATTGCCAAATCTAATTCTATATTAGCTTCCAGCATATTTTTAAAACTTTTTTTAAAAATCTTAACACCTAGAACTTTCTCAATACTATTTATAATATTTTTTGGAATTGCTCTATATGCAATTAGTGGCATATTATTTACTTTTATAATTGGGAAAAAAGCAAAAGTAAGAGTACTAGTAAGACCAAAAACCATAGGTTCGCTTAGCTTCAATCCAGAATTTGTAAGCATAGAAGATATAACTCCACTTTCACAATGTGCAAATTGTGAGTGTTTAAAATCATTATTCATAGTTAAACTCTTTTAGCTCTTTTAGACTAATATCAAAAAGATTTGAATATCTTTTTAAAATTTCATCATTTAGTTTGTTAAAATGTTTCATTTTTAAATGTCTTTTTACTCTAAAACTAAACATTCCTACACCACTACATAGTGTTGGCAAATCCATTCTATTTTTATACATAAAATATTTTATAGGAGAAGCTACACCTTTTTTAATCTCTTCTAAGCACTCTAGTTCTAAAACTTTATACTCATTTACAGCTGTTAATGTTGCAAACTCCTCCGCACTACTTCCATAATTTACTCTACTAAACTCTCCACTATTATTTTTTGCATACATAACTTTTTGTTGTCCATTTAGTGTAGAGTTCTCTTCTTGAGGAATATAATTATTCACTATACAACTTCAAGTGAAAAAAATGCAGTAGAAAATCTTCCACTTTCAGGAACATAACATAGAATTTTTTCACCTTTTTTTAATTTTCCACTATTAAATAACTCTTCTAAAATTATATAAATTGATGCACTTCCTGTATTTCCAAAATTTGTAAGATTTGTAAACCATTTTTCATAAGGGATTTCAAAATTAACTTTTTTTAATCCTTCATACAGTTTATCTCTAAAATATAAAGATGAGTAGTGAGGTAAAAAATAGTTATAATCACTAGCTTTTATATCTCTCTTTTTTATAATCTCTTGAAGTGGTTTTACGACTGTATATTCAACTATATTTTCATTTAAAAGTTTTACATCTTGTCTTACACTTAAAAGTGATTTTTCCATAACTTCATTTTGATCAAATGCTCTCCAAGACTTTATTTTACTATCTTCTAAAATCTCTAATCCACTATACATGCAAACTGGCATTTCTCCAGCATAAGATAAAATATCTATAAACTCTATTTTTAATGAAATCTTATCTTTATTTGGTTTATCCTGTAAAAGCATAGCACCAGCACCATCTGATAACATCCATCTTAAAAAATCTTTTTCAAAAGCAATATTTGGATTTGTTTCCAACTCTTCAAGGCATTTTGACTCTTCCTCAAAATTTCTAGCACTTAATATTGGAGATGATGCTTCAGAACCTGTAGATACTCCACATAAAATCTCTTTTGATTTAATAGCTAAATATATATATTTAAGAGCATTTACTCCACTAAGACAGATTCCTGAAGCTGAAATTGTCTCTATTGGTTTTAATTTTAACTCACCTTGAACCATCAAACTATGTCCTGGCATAAGTTGGTCAGGAGAAGTTGTACCACAAGCAAGAACTTCAATATCATCAAGAGAAAAACTACTATTTTGAAGCTTTTTTATAGCATTACTACAAAGTTCTGCATTTGTAAAGAGTTGCTTTTGAGTACCCTTTTCTAATACATAAAATCTTCTTTTAATTCCATTACTTCTTAAAACAATATTTTTTGCTTTTGATTTTTTACCACCAATATATCCCAAATAATCCTCAATCTCATCATTAAAAACAGGTTCATTTGGCATAAATTTTTCAATTGCATTTATATAAACATCAACCACTATAAAAACTCCTTCATTCTAAAATCTTTGCTTCCACTTGGTAATTCATAAAACTCTTTTTCTTTTAAAACACTATTTTTATTTAATTTTCTCAATATAGTTTGAACTATCATATTTATAGGCACTACTGTTAATATCATTAAAATTAAAAATAGTAAATATATCATTACAACTACTCTTCTTTTTTTATCGCCAAAATTACCAATTTTTCGTATTAATTTTCCCCAAATTAGAAAACTTTTATTTCCTATTTTTTCACTTTTAATTAATTTAATATCAACTTCAACAGCTTTTAAACCTTGCAAAAGACTCTTCTTTTCTATTTCTTTATTTTGTTCTAAAGCTTGAACTAATGCTTTCCCAAATCTTTGAGATTTCATAATATCTTTTTCATCTATTCCAGCACTTGATAATCCTAAAAAACTATCTTTTTTTCCTGTTAACATCCATCTAGGAGTTGTTATAAATGTCTCTAAAGAGCTTCCTTTATCAATCAAAACTACATTGTCAATTAAAGTAGCTTCTAACTCTTTTAAAAGAACTTTTACTTTTTCTTGAGCCATTATCCACATATTTCTACAAGCAATTAATGTAATAACTGGTTTATCTTTAAATTTCTTCTTAGCATATGAGCTTTTTAAAAAACTACTTATAGGAATAGATGGAGATAAAAACCAAACTGTATAAGCTAAAATGATTAAATCAAAGTCATCTTCATCATCTTCTATATCTTGTAATTCACAAGGAACCATATATACAGACTCAGGAAAAGTATCCATAAAAGTCATAAAATCCCATGGAAAAGGATATTTATTTTTAGGTTTTATATTTTTAAATATTAACTGAAAATTTTCATTTCCTAAAAAAGGTTTTGTAAAATTCTCAACTAAACTATTTAATTGTCCAGTTTGCGAATATGATAGCACTAAGATTTTTTTTTGATTCAAGTTATTACTTTTTATAAATTATTTTAAAAAAGAGCTATTAGCTCTTTTTTAATTTTGTTAGTCTTCTAAATTATTTAGTTGAACTCTAATAGCATTATTTAGATTTTGTACCCAACCATTATAGTTAGGGTGAATAGTCTGTTTAGCTGCATCATATTTTAAACCACTACTACTATTTTTATAGTTAATAGCATAAGAAGTTCTGTTATATGGAATTTCAACAGTAGCTGAATGCCCTCTTAAATTCAACTGTCCCTCAGCAAGCCCTGGCTTAACTTTTGTAATTATCCAACCTAATTGAGAACCAGCTGTTCTTATAGCTTTAAAAACTTGATCGTCAGTTGTACCTTTTTTAACACTTATGTCACTTGTAGGAACATTATATACAGTTGCTCCAGTTCTACAACCTGTAAGAATAAAAATACCCACAAGACCTATCAACAATATTTTAAAAATATTAGCCATATTTTCCCCTTTTTTGTAAAATTAGGTTTTAATAATATCAAATTTTGTTTAAATTTATTATTATTTTTGTGTAAATAATCTATAGATTATCACTCTTAAGAAAAATAGTTCTTTAAATAATCATTTTTTAAAGAA
>CAYQFC010000098.1:0-4208 GCA_964416585.1 uncultured Aliarcobacter sp. | reverse complement strand
TAAAAGATTCAAATGCACCATATAAAAGATGGAATATGTTTTTGCGATGGATGGTGCGAAAAGATAGTCTTGATTTAGGACTTTGGCAAAAGATAGATAAAAAAGATTTAATTTTACCATTAGATACTCACACGTTTAATGTATCACTTAAATTAGGTCTTTTAAAAAATAGAACTTATAATCTAAAATCAGCTTTAGAAATTTCAAAAAAACTAAAAGAGTTTGATGAACTTGATCCAATAAAATATGATTTTGCTATATATAGGTTAGGACAAGAAAAAGTTATTTAAAGTTAATAATTTTACAAAAGTTCTAAGTATTTGTTACATTCAAGTTATCTACAAAGGATATAGTCTTTTTATATAAATAGTAGGAGGAAATTATTTATGAAAAAGATTATAACTGTTACAGCTTTATTTGTACTAGCTATTGGTTCATTATTTGCAGCTGAAGTTGTTAAGTTTGAGAAAAAACTTATTCAAGAGCGAAATAACATAGGATTCAAATATGAAGGAGCTAAAGTAGAGTATAAAATTCCAGATGAAAGTACTATTCCAAATAATCAATTTGGAGATTTAATCAAATATGGAAAAGAGTTAGTTGTTCATACTTACAAATATATAGGTCCAGAAGTTGAAGATCCTAAAATGAGATATGCAGGTAATAATCTTTCATGTCAAAGTTGTCACTTGGATGCTGGAACAAAAGCTTATTCAGCTCCATTTGTAGGAATCTATGGAAATTTCCCACAATATCGTCCAAGAGAGGATGTTATTGGAACTTTGGCTGATAGGATAAATGGTTGTATGCAAAGAAGTATGAATGGAAAACCACTTCCAGTAGAGAGCAAAGAGATGAAAGCTATGGAAGCTTATATCTATTGGTTAAGTCAAGGTGTTCCAGTTGGTGCAAAAGTAGAAGGAACAAGTTTAGCTGAAGTTAATAGAAAAATGATACAAACAACAAAGGCTGATCCAGTTAAAGGAAAACTTGTGTATGATACTCACTGTGCTTCATGTCATGGAGCAAATGGAGAAGGTATCAAAAATGATGGACTTGCAAATGGATATTTATATCCACCATTATGGGGAGATGATAGCTATAATAAAGGTGCTGGGATGTATAGAACACTAAAAGCTATGGATTTTATCAAAGCTAATATGCCTTTAGGTGCTACACATGAAAATCCAATTTTGACTGATGAAGAGGCTTATAATGTTGCAGCATTTATGAATATGAATGAGCATCAAAGACCTGAAAAAGCAAATAGAGAAAAAGACTTCCCAGATGCAGCTGTAAAAGCTCCTGATGCTTATATAGAAGGGAAAGATTCAATTGATAGAAAATTTGGACCATTTGGGCAATTTATCAAAACTAATAAATAAAAAAGGAGTATCTTTATGATACTTCTTTTTAAATCATATAAAAAAACTTTTATTTTGTTTTCTTTATTTATAGCTATATTGCTATATTTTTTATACAAATATAACAATATTTTAAATCAAAGAACTTTAGATATTTTAGTATCAAATCAAGTACAAATAGCACAAAATGAACTAGAAAATCAAAAAAATCAAGCTTTATCTTTAGCTTTAATGTTCTCTAAAAATCAAGATATTATCAAAAATTTAGAAGAGAGTAATCATATTGAGTTAAAAAAAGAGCTTGTAAAACTTATAGAAATAATAAAAACATATACAAGGCATGACATTGATATACAAATCCATACAAAAGATTTGGAAGTTTTTACTAGAAGTTGGGAAGATAAAGATTTTGGTTTAAAGTTAGAGAGTTTTAGAGAAGGACTTGTAAAGGTAAAAAATACAAAAGAACCTTATGTCTCAAGTGAACTAGGTAAAAGATTTAATATAAAAGCTATTGCTCCTATTTTTGATAAAAATAGTGTTTTTATAGGTTCTGTTGAAGTTATTGTAGATTTTAGTTTTTTGATTGAAAGATTAAAAGCTTTTGGTATAGGAAGCATCGTTTTACTTGAAACAAAATATTTGGATATTGCAAAATATCATAATAACAATAAAGTTTTAGAAAACTTTGTAGTTTTACAAAATAGTTTCAACAAAACTTTGTTTGAAACCTTGAGTAAAAACCCAAAATATTTGAAAAATGATAAATTTTATTATGAGACAAATGATAGGATAATTACTCAAATTCCTTTAGGAAGTTTTGAAAATAGTAGTGTTGGAGTTTTAGTAATATGTTTTGATAAAAATATAAATAATTTCTCATATTTGCCAAAATATGATTATTTAGGAGATATTACTGTAAAACAAGAAAAAAAAGATTTCACAAGTAGTCAAAGAAAAGAGATAATAATAAAATGATAAAAGTTTTGTTACTTGAAGATGATTATTTATATAAAATATCTATAAAAGAGTTTTTGGAAGAGTTAGATTTTGTAGTTGATGATTTTGAAAATGGTGAAGATGCTTTACATGCTATTTTTGATAAAAAGTATGATTTACTTTTACTAGATATCAGAGTTCCAAAAATGGATGGTTTTGAACTTGTAAAGTATGTAAGAGAGGCAAATATCGATATGCCAATTATTATTTTAACTTCACTTACTGATATAAAAGATTTAAGTCGTGGTTATACTTTAGGGTGCAATGACTATATAAGAAAACCTTTTGATATGATAGAACTGAAATTTAGAATAGAACAAGTTATAAAAAATCATTTTCAAGTAAATGATGATTTTATAGAATTAGATTTGAATTTTAAATATAGTGTGAAGAAATCTCTTTTATATAAAGATGATGATATTGTAGATTTAAGTTCAAAAGAGATTGAACTTGTAGCTTTTTTGGTACAAAATCGAGGATTCTTTACCTCTATTGATAGTTTACATGAAAATGTTTGGGAAAATAAAGAGATATCATATGCAGATATTAGAATGTGTATTAAGAGAGTTAGAGAAAAAACTCACAAAGATTTTATAAAAACTAAGAGATTTTTAGGATATAAAATTGATAGATAGCAAACTAGAGATAAAGTATATTGTAATTCAAGTAGCAATAAGTTTGCTTATAGCTTTTATTCCAATATATTTTTATATTGATGCGACTATAAAAAATCAAAATATTAAAGATAAACTAGATTTACAAAACTATTCAAATCAAATTGTTTTAAAAATAGAAAATTTTGAAAAACAAAATAACAATATTTTCTACTATCCAAGATCAAATATATTTTTTTCAAGTATCTTTGATGAAAATAGAAAAGAGATTTTTTATTCAAATAGTTCAATAGAACTTTTTGATGAAGATTTTAAAAATTTTAATGATAAGTTTTGCTACAAAGAGTATTTAGAATCAAATATTTTAGGAGCTTCTTTTTTGGTTGTTTGTAAAAATATTGATTATAGTGAAGTTATATACAATGCTTTGATTCTTCTTTTAATTGTGAGTGTTTTTATATTTTTACTCTCATTTTTTGTGATAAAACAAAGTATTGAGCCATATAAAAGATTAAATATTTATCTTGATGAATTTTTAAAAGATGCTATGCATGAGCTTAAAACTCCTATTGGAGTGGCACGAATAAATACAGATATGCTATCTTTAAGATTAAGAAATGATAAAAATATTTTAAGAGTTAAATCAGCACTCAAAAATATGACTATTATATATGAAGATTTAGAGTATTATATGCAACAAAATGTTGTAAAAGATTTGAAAACTAATATTGATTTTTCAAGCTTTTTGGAAAAAAGAGTAGAGTTTTTTAATGACTTAGCAGTAAGTAAAAATATAGTTTTTCACAAAAATATACAAACAAATATAAATATATATTTCAATGAAATAGAAGCTTTTAGATTGATTGATAATAACTTATCAAATGCTATAAAATACTCAAAAAATGACTCAAATATATATGTTACTTTGGAAAAAGAGGGTAATTTTGTAAAATTAATTTTCAAAGATGAAGGTGTTGGTATAAAAGATATTAGTACAATTTTTGAAAGATATTATAGAGGCGATAATATAACTGGTGGTTTTGGAATAGGGCTTAGTATTGTAAAAAATATTTGTATATCAAATAATATTAAAATCGAGGTAAATTCAAAAGATAAAGAAGGTTCTAGTTTTAAATATATTTTTAACGAAAATTTTATTTAATATGAAATAGAGACTAAAACTCCATTCCATTTTCTAAAATAATTTTATTTCTTCCAGAATTTTTTGCTT
>CAYQFC010000097.1:0-4213 GCA_964416585.1 uncultured Aliarcobacter sp. | reverse complement strand
AACCACTCAGCATTTGCCCATGATTCAATAACTTCTTTAGCTTTTGCATTTCCAGCATCCATTAAAGCTTTTACATCATTAAATGAGTTATAAACTAGAATTGTATTTTTTAACTCTTTAGCAGCCGCATCAGCAACTTCAGCAACTTTTAGAGCTTCAACAAGTGGCGGTACATTAAATCCACCCATCATTGTTCCTAGAATTTCAATAGCTTCAACTTTTGAAATAACTGAACATGAAACTTTACCTTGAACAATATCATTTAAAAAAGCAGCTTTAACATAAGCAGCATCATCAACACCTGGGTTAATTTTGTTTTTAAATAGATTTAATGCATATTGTGCATCTTCAACTTTACTAGCTTTTAAAATCTCCACTAAATCAGCAGTTTGAGCAGCTGTAAGAGCAAGACCTGGTAATCCACCTTCGCTTTGTCTTTGTGCTTCGTGTGCTTTATACTCTTGTAATAAACTCATTTTTTCTCCTATTAGATTTTAGAATTTGGAAAAATTATAGCACAAAGATATTAATTCCTATGTACAGTTTCTGTAAAGAGTAACACAAGTTTATATTGTGTAAATAAAAGTTACATATTACAAAAATATTGAGTTGTAATCACTGTTCTTATAATTGTGCTTTTTTTAAAATGTACACTTTTTGTACATCGTATAACATTTTTAGCTCATTTATTTTTTAAAGCAATTTAAGAACTTACTTATTAAAAATTTTATAAGATAATAAAAATAATTACTAAAGGAAAACTATGCCAAACTTAAAACAACTCACACTTCCAATATTTGCCATGCTACTTTTAGCTGCTTGTTCAGGAAAAACTCCATACACAAATAGGTCTCAAATGATTTTTGTTTCATCTTCAGAAGAGATGGCACTTGGTGAGAAATCATATAAAGAAGCTTTAAGTGAAGCAAAGGTTGTACACAATACAAAAGATACTCAAAGAGTGAAAAATATTGGTCAAAAAATAGCTCAAGTAGCTGCAAGACCTGATTTTAAATGGGAATTTAATCTAGTAGAAGATAATCAAGCAAATGCTTTTTGTCTTCCAGGTGGAAAAGTTGTTGTTTATACGGGTATTTTAAAATATGCCAAAAATGATGATCAACTAGCAACTGTAATATCTCATGAAATAGCTCATGCACTTGCACGACATGGAGCCGAAAGAATGAGCCAAGGAATGATTCAACAAGGTGTTGGAATGGTTGGAAATGTAGTTTTAGGTGCAACTGCTCCACAATATCAAAATGCTTTTAATCAAGTTTATGGTCTTGGTTCAAACTTAGGAGTTATGCTTCCTTATGGAAGAATGCAAGAGAGTGAAGCAGATGAAATAGGAATTCATCTAATGCATAAGGCTGGTTACAATATAAATGAAGCTGTAAATTTTTGGCAAAATATGAGTGAAGGAAAAAGTGGTAATAGTGACTTTTTTTCAACTCATCCAAGCTCAAATACAAGAGTTAAAGATATTCAAAAAGTTATAGCTAAAATTAAATAGCTATAAATAAACAGGGAAATTAATTATTTCCATGTTTATTTAAATACATATTCTTATCTGCTTTGTTAAGTAAAGTCTCAGCATCTTCTCCATCGTATGGGAAAATACTAACTCCCAAACTAAAAGTAAAATTAATAACAATATTTTGGCTATAAAATAGTGGCATTTTGCTAGAAAGGTTGTTTATTCTTGAAACTGTCTTATCCAAATATTCAATAGATTCAATATTTTCAAGTAAAATAACAAATTCATCGCCTCCAAGCCTTGCTACTGTATCGTGTTCTCTTAGAGTATTTGTTAAAATATCTCCAACATGTTTTAAAAGAATATCTCCTATATGATGACCAAAATTATCATTTACTTCTTTAAATTTATTTAAATCAATAAAACATAGAGCAAAAATAGATTTATTCTCTTTTGATTTTTTTATATTCTCTTCAAGCTTATTAAGAAGATATAATCTATTTGGTAAACCTGTTAAACTATCGTGGTTTACAGCATATTCGAGTTCTGATTCAATTTTTTTTAGGTAAGTTATATCTTGACAAACAATTAATTTTATTGCTTCATCTTTGTCTAAAGGTACAACATCAGCATGAAAAAAGACTTCGCTATTATCATATTTTTTTGCTCTAAAAATACTATTTATACTATTTATATTTGATTTATTCTCTCTTGACTGAAAAAAATCAGAGAAATGCTTTCCTATAAAATGCTCTTCATCAAAGCCAAAAAATATGGCACAAGCTCTATTTACCTCTTGAATAATGCCCAATTTATCAATTTGAAAACTAATTAACTTTTTATTAAAGGCTTTATAGTAATCATCTTTTTTATCTTTTCTATAGAATTTATGTAAATTATCTTGATTGATTTTTTGTATTGTTTGCAAATAGCCAATTGAACCTTGTAGCTGTTTTGTAAACATTGCAATAAAATATCTACTACCTTCAAATTCACAAAGTTCAATATTTACATCATAATAAATATCATTTCTAAAAATCATAGGCATATGTAAATAATTTTTTGAAAAATTATAAATTTCATTCAAGGAGTCATCAAGCCCTACAAACTCCCAAAAAATATCCCTAATATCTAAATCTTTTTCTATTTTTGTATCTTCACTTACAAATATTTTCATATTTTGTGTAAACTCAAAGATATTAAAATTTTTATCAAAAATCACATAAGATATATTATATTTATTACATATAATTGGTAAAACTAAATCTTTATCCATCATGATAAACTACCTTCTATAACTTTTTTGTTTAGAAGTTCAAATATCTCTTTTACACAAATATCATCTTTTGCAGATGTTTTAAAAACCTGAATTATATTTTCTGAAATAGCTTTATATTTTTCTATATCAACCTCTTCATGTTTCATATCACTTTTATTAAAAGCTATAAAAATTGGTGCTTTAGAAGATGCTTTTTCACACATTTTTACATGTTCAAAAATCATCTCAATACTCTCAAGTCTAGTTACATCAGCTACAACTATAAAAGCTTTTGCTCCATTTAGATGATGAATAAACACTGGCTTAAACTCTGTTCTTCCTTCAATGTCCCAAATCATCATAGTTGATTCATACTCTTTGTTTTCTATATTTTGTTTTAATGTTTTTTTTGAAATTGATACACCAATACTACTTTTATAATCTTCACTAAAGCTATTATCAACAAATCTTTTTATTAAACTTGTTTTTCCTGTTCCAAAATCACCTACTAAAACAATCTTATAACTAAACATAAAACCCCTTAATTTTTCCACTTAAAAACTGCTTTTCTTCCTTGCTCAGGATACTCATCTTCTATCTCTTTTGGAACTTCATTTTTTCCTATATCTACAAGCTTTTGTGGAACATTTCCTTTAACTTTTAGATAATTCATAATAGCTTTTGCCCTTTCAGAAACCAAAGTCTCATTTCTTTCAATTGTTCCTCTAAAATCTCTAAAAGCATAAATTTCTAAAACTAAATCTTCATCAAGTCTATGAAGTAAATTTATAATATTTATAAGCTTATACTCTTGATTTGTCAAAATCAAAGAACTGTTTAAATCAAAATGGATAACTTCATTTATTTTTGGTGGAACAATTTTTATATCAAAGTCTAATTTTTCCAATCCATCAACCATAGAAAATTGGCTTTTTATATATTTTTCTTCCACTTTACTAATAGCTGAACCAATAACTTTTAAGTTAGGATATTTATAATCTAACTCAATTTTATTTCCATCTTTTTGATTTAATGCCATCTTTAGATATGTTATTTTATCATATATATCTTTTGGAGTACTTATATTATCAATAACTTGAATATTATTTTTTACATCTCTTATATCTTTTAAATTTTTAATCTCATTAAATGCTATATCTTTATAAAAAGAGTTAGGTACAACCCCATTTATAAAAATATCTCTATTTTTTACAGATGCTTCAATTCTATAAATTGTTATAGATGGATTTTTAAACAAAAGCTCATTTGCCCTATTTTCTAAGTTTCTATCAATAATATACTTATAAGTAAAATATGAAATCACTGAAAGAATAAGAATTGGAATAAGATAAATTATTGGATGTGTGCCTTTATTTATCTCAATATACTCTTCATAATCCAAAAGCTTTTGCAAATCTTTACTAATATCATTCAATGGTAAAATTTCTAAATTTCCATCAAATTCTCTTATTTTA
>CAYQFC010000096.1:0-4252 GCA_964416585.1 uncultured Aliarcobacter sp. | reverse complement strand
GTAGAAGTACCACACATAATAGAAGCTTTTTGGCTACTTACCATTTTAGCAACTGCTAAACCATCAGTTGGATCAGCAACAGCTGCACATTTTATACCTTCAATTAAAGGTAGATATGTTGTAACAACTATTCCAAAAGCATGAAATAGTGGTAATGAGCCTAAAATAACATCATCATCATTTACATTTAAAATATTTGCTATTTGTTGGGCATTTCCTAAAATATTATCTCCACTAAGTTCAACACCTTTTGGAGCTCCTTCACTTCCTGAAGAGAACAAAATAATAGCATTTGCATTTTTGTTAGTTTTTGTTAAATGTAAAAATTTTAAAATAGCTGTTGGTAAAAATTTAACACTAAAATATACTAAAATAGCATCTAATTTTTTTATCTTTGTTTTCTCATCTTCAAGAAAAAATACCTCAACATCTTCAAAAATTTCTGAAATTTTTACACCTTTTGCTTCAAGTTTCTCAACAAATTTTTTAGAACTTATAATAGTTTTTATTTCTGCTTTTTTTACTGAAGCTTTTAAGCTATCTATTGAAGCTGTATAGTTTAAATTTATAGCTGTTTTTCCCATTAGTAAAACCATATAATTTATAAAAGCACCTGTGCTACTTGTTGGTAGCAATAGCCCAATATTATGAGATTTTACTCTTTTTTTAAAAAGATTTTTAAATAGAATTGAGGCTGTTAAAAACCTTGCTCCACTCAAAGTTACTCCTGTATTATCAGAAAAAATAGTTCCATTTGAAAGCTCTTTTAATCTTTCAAAAATAACTTCATTTAAAGGTTTTAAAGCCTTTATGTGTTCACTCCAAGCCAAACTAGAAAGAGAAACAACCTCATTTTTAACACTTTGAATATTTGCACTATCTTTAGCAATAACTCTTCCAAAACAAACCGTTACAATATTTGTCTTTTTTGATTTTTGAAACTTTTTGTTTGCTCTACTAAACATAGATTCCCAAAGTCCTCTAATATAAAAAGGAACCACTTTTATATCACTTGTACAAGACTCTAAAATCTTTTCAAAACCTTTTTTAAACTCTCCTAAATGCCCATTTCTCGATATTGCTCCTTCTGGAAACAGTACAACAACACTTCCAGCATCTAACTCATCTGATACTACTTTCATACTTGTTCTATTTGAGCTGCTTGAGATTGGAATAGCTTTTATTAGTTTAAAAAGCCAAGTTAAATACCACTTATCGTAAATTGCTTTAAATACTACAAATTTAACTTCTCTTGGAACTGACATTAAAATAATTGCCCAATCAATCCAAGATATATGGTTACCTAAAAGTAAAACGCCACCATTTGAAGGAATATTTTTAATACCATTTATCTCTAATTTATATCTAAGCCCAACAACAAATTTTAAAAATAGAACAACCAAAGATTGTGGAAGTTTTAAAACTGTATAAAGTGTTCCAACAACAATTATAAACAAAATTATATATAGAGTTTTTAGGGGATCCAAGCCATAAAAAGAGACAAAAGTTGTAAGAGCCAACATTAAAAACATAGCTAAGGAGTGAAACCAATTATTTCCAGCTAAAACCGTACCTAAAATCTTTTTCTTTGCATTAAATTGGATTAAAGAGTTTAAAGGAACTACAAACAATCCACCAAATATTCCAAAAAATAAGAAGTTAAATGCCAACATAAAAGGAGTTTCTATAAGAGTTGAAAAATATAAAGTTATTGCCATTCCAAAAGCTGCCAAAGGAATAGTTCCTAATTCAATATAGTGTCTTGAAAGTTTTGCATATAATACTGAACCTATTGCTATTCCAATTCCAGAAGCTGCAATTACTCCGTTTATTATAAAAGTGTTATCAATATTTAGATACATCTTTGCATAAGATGGAAAAACTGCCATTGTTCCTTGAGAAACTCCCCAAAAAACAGATAAACCAATTACACTTAAAAATATTACATCATTAGATTTCAAAGTTTTTAGATTTTCTACTAAAAGCTTTCCTTTTAAAAGTGCCTTTTTATCCAAGTTTAAACTTAAATCTGAATTAAAACTATTTTCAATCCTTTTTAAAAACTTAAATGAAATAATCATCTCAAGTAAAGCAACAACTAAAATATAGTAAGTTAAAGGTTTTATTGCACTCATAAGTTCCTCTTTTGAAGTTAAAAGATGAAGATTATTTGAGATATACATATTTTCAAAAAAGTATGAAGTAAGTCCTATTGCAAATAATATAGCAATTATAGATACAGCTTGTAAAGCTGCATTTCCCCTTGAGAGATATTTTTTACCATAAATATCCATAATAATTCCAAATTTTGCAGGAGAATATATAGCACTTTGAACAGCTAATAACAAAAGAGAAAACATAGCAAAATAGAAATTATTTATAATATATGCAAAAATTACAAGGCTTGAAAGAATAAAAGATGAAACAGCTCCATAAACCAAAACATCTCTTTTATTATATTTATCACTCAAATATCCACTAAATGTAAACAAAAGTAAAAATGGAATAATAATCAAAGCATTTATAATTGATATCCAAATAACTTGTGTTGAGCCATCAAAAACCTTAAAAGCAATATTTTGCAGCAAAACTTTATGAGAAACATCAACAAAAGCATTACAAAATACTACAAACAAAAATGCCATTTTGATAGCTAAAATATTTTGAATTTTATTCATTTAAGTCCTAATTTTAATAATATTCTAAATTATACCTAAAGTAAATAAATTTTTTTAAACCACTATTCTATCTTTTTAATAAATCCTTTGCACAATTTCCCATAAAATCTTCTAACTCAATATTTGCACTATTTAAAAGCAAAAACTCTTTGCTCTTTTTTTTATTATATAAAATTGAGTAAATTAAAGGTGAACTTCCTATTTCATCTTGTGTATCTATATCTAAACCAGATTTTAAAAGTATATCCAAAGCTTTTGTATCATCTAAACAAACAGCAAAATTAAGAGCATTTAGATGAAAATTTACACTATGGCTAACTCTTAAATCTAAAAGAGTTTTAATAAACCTATACTTTTTATTTAATATTGCAAAATATAAGATATTTCTTCCTTTGCAATCTCTATAATTTATATCTAAAATATTTAAACTATAAAGTTTAATCAAAGTTTCCCACTCATCTTTTTTGATTAAATTATCAAAAACATCACTAGAAGCAGTTAAATTTAGCCTTTGTCCCAAAAGAGTATTATTGCACAAAACATTTCCTTTTTTAAAATGATAATGAGTATCATAATATACAAAACTTTAAAGTTTATTTAAACTTATTTAAAATTTATAAAAAAATATTTTTATACTAGAGTTAATAATACAAAAAACAAAACAGGCAAAGTAATAATAAATCCAAATTTACTATACTTTATAAAAGATATTTTCACCCCTTTTTGTGCTAAAACATGAAGCCATAAAAGTGTTGCTAAACTTCCAAATGGTGTCATTTTTGGTCCTAAGTTGCAACCTATAATATTTGCATAAATCATAGCTTCATTTCCTATGTTTTTTAAAGCTATATCCATTATCATAATTGTTGGCATATTATTCATAATAGCACTTAAAAAGGCTGATATAAAACCTGTTCCTAAAACTGCAATTGCACTATTTTGTTTTGATAATAGTTCTAAAATAGTGCTTAAATGCTCTGTAAGTCCTGCATTTTTCAAGCCATAAACAACAATATAAAGCCCAATACTAAACCAAACAACCTGCCATGGAGCATTTTTTATAATTTTTAAAGGCTCAACAGATTTTGAAATAGTTGCAATTAGTAAAAAAACTATTGCTCCACCCAAAGCAAACAAAGAAATCGCTAAGCTAAAAATATCTCCTATAAAGTAAGAAAAAAGTAAAAAAGCTAGAAAAACCCAAGAAAAATAGAAAAGCTTTAGATTTTTTATGGCACTTTTTGGCTCTTTTAACAAAGATATATCTACATTTTTTGGTATCTCTTTTCTTAAAATAATCCATAAAAAGAGTGTAGATACACCAACACTTACAATAAATGGAACTATCATATCAAAAAAATATTTTGCAAATCCAATATTAAAATAGTTTGCTGTTACTATATTTGTAAGATTTGAAAATACAAATGGTAGCGATGCACTATCGCTTATAAATCCACCAGCAAGTAAAAAAGCAATAATTGTTTTAAGATTTAAGTTTAATACTCTCATTTTTGCTAAAAGTATTGGAGTTAAAATAAGTGCTGCTCCATCATTTGCAAAAAGTGCTGAGACAA
>CAYQFC010000095.1:0-4263 GCA_964416585.1 uncultured Aliarcobacter sp. | reverse complement strand
TTAATTCTTTTAGTTTCATAGTTTTATATTTAGTACCTTTTGAGTTAAAAAGTATATTTATATCAACTTTTTGTGACCATTTTTTAACAGTTTCTAAATCTACTTTTGTAGTTTTAAAATCTACAAAATCAACTTCTATATTGTGGTCTTTGAAAAATTTCAAAGCATTTCGTACACTTCCACAAGTTTTTATACCATAAACTTTTATCATCTCTTACTCAATAATCTTTGGAACTACAAAGTAATTATCTTCACTTTTTGGTGCATTTTGTAAAATCATATCTGAAACCTCTTTACTTGAAACAGAAATATCTTCTCTAAAAGGAGTTCCACCTTCAACTGTACTTGCCATTGCTTCAACACTTGAAGTATCAACCTCATTTAGGTTATTTACAAACTCAAGCATTTGAGCTATATCTTTTTTTATCTGCTCTTTTTTTTCATCTTCTATTTTCAAACTTGAAAGTTTTTCTAGTTTTGCTATTAAATTATCATCAACAGTTATCATAAATTTTTCCTTTAAAAGGTTACCCTTTTAAAGGTAACCAAAATATTTAAATACTACTTTTTAGCGTTAAATAAATTTAACTAAAAGTAGCAAAATCCTAAAGAAAGCAACGAGTTGCTCTTAAATTTTTTGCCTATTTTATCAAAAAAAAGATTTATTTGCCTCTTTTAGCATAAAAATCTTTTTTAAACTCAATCCAATTATCTTTTAAAATAGCCTCTCTAGCTTGTTTCATTAAATCTAAATAGTAATAGATATTGTGTATAGAAGCCAATCTAAAATATGTTATTTCACCAGCTCTTAAAAGATGATTTAAATAAGCTCTTGTAAAATTTTTACAAGTATAACAAGAGCAAGTTTCATCTATTGGTAAAATATCCTCTTTAAACTCTGCTTTTTTGATATTTAATCTTCCAAAAGAGGTAAAAAGTGTACCATTTCTTGCATTTCTTGTAGGCATTACACAATCAAACATATCAACACCTCTTTCAATATTTTCTATTAAATCTTCAGGTGTTCCAACTCCCATTAAATATCGTGGTTTATCTTTTGGCATAAATTGTGTAGTCCACTCTACTGTATCATACATATCTTGGTTTGGCTCTCCAACACTAAGCCCACCAATAGCAAATCCATCAAAATCTTCCATAGCACAAAGTTGTGTAGCACTTAGCTTTCTAAACTCTTTGCTAGTTCCCCCTTGAATTATTGCAAAGATATTTTGATGTGTTCCAACCCCACTTCTTTTTTGCTCCATATGATAATCTATGGCTTCTTTTGCCCATTTTGTAGTTCTTTCAATAGATTTTTTTATTCTTTCATCTGTATTTGGAAGAGCCACTAAATCATCTAATATCATCATAATATCGCTATTTAACTCATATTGGGTATCCAAAACACTTTTTGGTGTAAAGTAGTGCCTGCTTCCATCTATATGAGATTTAAACATTATTCCGTGTTCATCTGGCTTACTATTTTCACTTAGCGAAAATGCTTGAAATCCACCACTATCAGTCAAAAATGAGTTTGGAAATTTTGAAAAACCGTGAAGTCCACCAAATTTTTTAATTAGTTTGCTTGTCGGTCGTAAATATAGATGATAAGTATTTCCTAAAATAATCTTTGCACCCATATCTAGTAAATCATTTGCATCAAGAGCTTTTACAGTTCCTTGAGTACCAACTGGCATAAATACAGGTGTTAATATTGTGCTAGAAGCTGTTTTAATTGTACAGGCTCTTGCACCTTTTGATATTGCATCAATTTTAAATTCCATAAATTTTATAAACCTTTTTTAAAATATCAAATATTTTATCCAAAAACTACTATTAAACTTTTTAAGATATAATTTTGCCCATGAAAAAAATATTAATTATACTAGATGGAATAGTTGCAAAAAAGTTACTTCAAAGAATAGTTGAGTCAAATACGGGTGATAATAACTATGATGTTGTATATGTAAATGATGTGATTTTACCAGTTCAAAAACCTTCAAACTTCACTTTTTATAAGTTTGATCCTACTTCAAATTCAAAACTAACAATGGTTCTAGAAAAAAATATCCATAGTGAAGTTATGATGGCACTTAACTCAAAAGATGAGATGATGAGTGTTATAAAAAATATTAGAGAGTACAAAAAAAATCTTCAAATTACTATCTTGGATTATTGGGGAATAAATTTAAACGATCAATTTATAAACATATATAAAGGAATTGAAGTTTTAGCAAATGGTATGGTGGAAAGATTACCAAATGTACCAGTATTGGCTCAAAATATAGGATTAAAACAAGGTGAGATTATGGAGATTAGAGTTCCTTTTGGAAGCTCTTATGCTTATAGATCTATTGCTTCAATTGAGCAAAAACAGTGGAGGATTTTTGGAATTTATAGAAACCAAAAGATGCTTGAATTAAGACCAACTTTGGTTTTAAAACCAAATGATATTATTTTGGTTATTGGAAAACCAACTGTTTTAATGAATATATATAGTGTTATAGGAAAAACTCAAGGACAATTTCCAATGCCTTTTGGAAGTAAAATTTATCTATATTTAGACCTATATTTAGAAGATGAAAAGAGTGTAATAAAAGCTGTTGATGAGGCAAAATTTTTAAACAATAAGCTTAAAAATTCTCTTTTAATTATAAAAATCACAAGACCTTCAACTGTGAAAATTATGGATTTAATAAATGATGAGGTTCGTCATTTTCCTACAATTATTGTACAAATTGATTATTCAAATAAAGGCTTTAAAGAGATTATAAAAGAGGATGTAAGAAAGTATAATATTGGACTTTTAATGCTTACTTTATCGATGTTTAAAGATAGATATCAGCTTTTAAATCTTTTAGAGCTTAAAATCCCTATATTTAAATTTGGAAAAGAGAGCTTAAGAGCTGTAAAAAATGTTGGAGTTCTTTTAAATGAGAGTGGAAGTTATGAGCAAATATCTCCAATTGTTTTTGATGTGGCAAGTCAATTAAAATTAAAAACAAAGATTTTTGATTTTGATCCAATAGGAGAAAAAGACAATCAAATAAGACTACTTGATCATTTTGAGAGTTTAGCAAAGATTTTTAACGAAAAATTAGAGATTATTCAAGGTAGTGAAAATCCAATAAGAGAGTTTAAAAAAGAGAAAGATATATTGCAAATTCTTCCTCTTAAAACAAAAATGTTTAGAAAAAGGTCATTTATTAAATTTTTCTATACAAATAGTGATTTAGTCTCTTTTGATATGAATAAATTTAATCAAATTCTAATACCTGTATCAGATGAATAAAAAGGAAAAAAATGACATCGCAAGAACTTCATGAAGCAAGAACAAACCCCGATTTTCTAAAATATTTAGAAGAGGCAACAAAAAATTCAATTAAATCACAAAATATAGAGCTAATGTATGAAACTTTGGATTCTATGCTGGTTTTGGATTTGGATGAAACAAAGATTAACTCTTTATATGAAGAGATTTTAAAATTATCATTTTTAAGTGTTGAAAAACTTTTAAATAAAAATGAGAAATTAAATTTTGATAATCCAAATATATTTTATATAAGAGCTTTATACGAACATGCAATTGAAAAATGGACAAATGAGAATATTGTGGGAGCAAAAGAGCTTTTATTTGTAATTGCAAATATTATAGATGATAAAATTTTGAAAAATGCAATAGATTGCATGATTATATTTTTAAATCAAGATTTAAATTTTGATGAATTTTATGATGATTTTGTAGATTTTGAGAAAGAAAATGATGATGAAAAGTATGGATATTTTTTGATAAATTTCAATTTTAATATAGATGAGTTTTTAAATAAAAATCAAAATATCCTAGAAGAAGAGTATAAAAATTTACAACATTTAATAATGGAGAGAAAATAGTGAGAGTTCATTTTATTGGAATTGGGGGAATAGGGCTTTCAGCACTAGCTAGGTTTTTAAATTTTGATGGTCACAATGTAAGTGGTAGTGATATGAAAAGCTCTGCTATTACAAAAGAGCTAGAAATTGAAGGTATAAAAGTATCTTGTCCGCAAGAAGCTTCAAATATTACAAAAGATTTAGATTTAGTTATATATTCAGCTGCAGTTACAGATGAAAATCCTGAGTTAATAGAAGCAAGACTTAATCAAATACGAACAATGAGCCGTAAAGAAGCATTGCCTATAATTTTAGGGGATAAGAAAAACTATTGTGTAGCAGGAGCTCACGGAAAATCAACTACAACAGCAATATTAGCAACAATTTTACAAA
>CAYQFC010000094.1:0-4277 GCA_964416585.1 uncultured Aliarcobacter sp. | reverse complement strand
CCATTAATGCAGCAATTTTTTCAATAGCCTTTGTTGTAGCAAACTCAACTCCACACTCAACACATGCAAAAAGCTTATCTTGAGCCAAAATAGTTTCACCAAACCAAGAAGGATTTAACTCCATTTCATCATAATTTATACTCAAACAATCACTTTCAGGACAAATAACTTCACAATATCCACAAGCTGTACAAAGGCTAGGATTTACTCTTAGAGTAAAATCACTCTCATTTGCAAAAAGAGCATCAACATTACAAGCTCCAACACAAGCTAAACAAAGTGTACAATTTGCCTCATTTACCAAAACTCTTCCATAGTGAATATCTGGTCCTGTTTTTACAATACCTAAATCTTCATCTCCTACAAGTTTTTGAAGTCTAACAGAAAAAACTTCCCTTTTTTTCATATCTCTTTGATTAAAATCATAGTATGAATTTTCTATAAACTCTTGTTTTTCTAAAGCATCTTTTAATTCTGATTCACTACTTACAAAATATACTCCAACTTTTCCATATTTTGCTAGATATATATCATTTACTATTTTTATACTCTCTTTTGTTCCTTTTGAAATATCATTTGAAAAATATATTAGTTGAGAACCACTTACTTGCAAATATGTCAAAAGCATAGTTTCATCAAAAATATCTCCAACAATACAAAGTGGTAAAACATCTTTTCCTAACTCTACACTTAACTCATCTATATTTGATTTTGAAGAGATTATAAGTGGCTTTGTATTTTTGTAAAATGAACTTACTTCATACAAAGACTCTCTACTCGTATTTGCACTATTTAAAGAGCCGCTAGGACAAACACTAACACACTCTCCACATCTAATACAATCAACCAATGAAAAAACCAATCTTCTATTTTTTTCATCTTTTGTTATAGCATTTGTAGGGCAAACTTCTTCACATTTTGAACAAATTTCATCTTTTCTTTCATGATATTGACAAATTGATTTATCATAAAGTATTGTTTTTATAGATGAAAAACTACTAATATTTGCTCTTAAGCTCTCTACAATTTCATCAGAAGATACAAGTTTTGGATCAAAAATCCCTTTTTTTACTTTTTTAAGTTTTTGATTAAACCAAACAATTTGTGAAGTTTTTAATACAATATCTTTATCATTGCTATTTACAACAACTTCAAACTCACCAATTGTATTTTTTATCTCTTTTATAAGTTTCTCTTCAACTCTATAAAGTTCAAACTCATCTTTTTTTAAGTTTTTTACGAAGCTATTATAATCTTCTATATTTTCATAAATAATCATTAATGAGTTCGAAATTTTAATATTTTGTGGAATATCTTGTGCAAAATCAAACTTAA
Organism: uncultured Aliarcobacter sp.; assembly: GCA_964416585.1. Classification (GTDB taxonomy): domain Bacteria; phylum Campylobacterota; class Campylobacteria; order Campylobacterales; family Arcobacteraceae; genus Aliarcobacter. The sequence continues at coordinate 2,942 of CAYQFC010000094.1, read as the reverse complement.
TTCCATTTATCTCATAAAGTTTTAAAACATTTTCTATTTTTTTTGAGAAATTATCATTTGAATTTTTTATATAAAAGTCGATTTCAAAAGCAATTAATTCACTTTTTACATCTTTTGTATTTGATATTAAAAAATTTTTATCTTTTATATCGTCTAAATTTGTAGTAACTTGAATTTTTTCATTAAGCGGGAAATCCAAACCATTTTTATTATAATATATAAACTCTTGCATAACCTATGCCCTTAATTTTAAGTAAAAATTATTTTACCATATTTTATATATATCTTTGTTAAATTGTACTTAAATAGTTAATTTATCGATATTTCATAGATTATAATTTTTTTTAATAATTTCTTTAGTAAACTTTCATATGATTAAAAAAACTTTTATCTTATTTGCCACTATTATTTTATTATTTTTTATATTTAGAGAGAATATTTATAAATCAAATAATATTCTAATAGCTTCTTCAATGCCATTAACTGGTCCTATGGAACCTTGGGGAAAAGCTGTTTTAGAAGCTACAAAAAGTTATTTTGCTTATACAAATGAAAATAATCTATTAAATGAAAAAAGAGTTGAATTTCTTGCTCTTGATGATAAATATGAGCCAGATTTAACCTATGAAAATCTAAAAAATATAAAATCAAAAGATGTTTTCGCACTTTTTGGACTTGTGGGAACTCCAACAATAAAAAGAGTTCTTCCTGAAATTTATGATGATGATATTTTACTCTTTTCCCCTTTTTCTGGAGCATCATTTTTACAAGATGAAAGATTAAGTAGTTTAATTAATTTTAGAGCTTCATATAAACAAGAGTTAGAAAAAATTATATTTTATTTGAAAAATAAAAATTTAAATAAGATAGCGATATTTTATCAAAATGATGATTATGGTGAAGAGGGCTATATTTCAAGTTTAGAAATACTAAAAAAAGAGAATTTAAATCTTGTTGCTGTAGGAAGTTACAAAAGAAATACTCTAGCTATTGTTCATGCATTTAATGAGATAAAACAAGCAAAACCAGATGCTATTTTAATGATAGGTGCTCATGGTGCAAATAGTTATTTTATTCAAAAAGCAAAAAAGGATATAGATTTTGAAAATACACTATTTTGTAATATCTCTTTTAGTGATGCAAACTCAATTATTGATGATTTAAAAGCAACAAATACAGATACAAAAAATATTATTTTTTCACAAGTTGTACCAAACTACAATGATTTGAACTTAAAAATAGTACAAGAATATCAAGAAATTATGAAAAAATACTCTTCAAACTCAAAGCTAGGTTTTTTATCATTTGAGAGTTTTTTGGCTGCAAAAGTTTTGATTAATGCAATAAAAACTTCAAATAATAATCTAAGCAAAAAAAACTTTATTGAAGCAATAAAAAAGACTCCAAAAGATTTATTATATGAGATAAAAATAGATTATAAAGATAAAAAATTACTAAATAAAACATATATTTTTGAATATGAAAATAGTAATTTCAAAGAGATAAAATGAAAAATTTACTACTTAGAATTCTTAAATATTTTGATGAATTAAAGTTTTCATATAAAACATTTTTTTTAATTTTCATTATCTCAGGTGGAATGCTTTGTATTATTATTTTATCTCAAATTTCAATTTTTACTTTGAAAAATGATTTTGATATTTTATTTGAAAAAAGAACAAAAGGTTTAATAGAACTAGAGCATATAAAAGACTCATATAAAATAAATATTCAAGAGACTATAGATAGCTTTGAAGATGATAAACTAAACTACAATCAAGCAAAAGATGTTTTGAAATTGGCACTTGAAGTTATTGATAAAAACTGGATTTTATATCAGGAAAATAGCTCAATTAAGAGTAGATTTTTTATTATTTCGTGGATAAAAAAGTTTGTAATAAATTCAAATAATCTATATGAAAACAAAATATTAAAAGATGAAATAGTAAAAAACATAGACTCAAAAAATAAAAATATAAGACAAATGCTAGAAAATTTAGAAAATAAAAATAGTCAAGAATATTTCACAAAATTAAAATTTGAAACAAATTCAGTTTCAATATATTTAGCAAGTTTAATGAACTATGATTTATCACTTGCAATTACCGAAAAAAGGATTACAGATAAGATTTTTAATACAATTATTATCTTCTCATTTATATCTATTTTTATAGTTTTTCTATTTTCAACTATTTTATCTCTATTTATAACAAAACATTTTAGACAAATTCACGACCTACAAGAGAAAGAAGTTGAAGAAAAAACAAGAGAATTAAAAGATTTAAACAATAAACTAGAGCTAAAAATCGCTCAAGAGTTAAGCAAAAATAGAAAAAAAGATTTAATAATGTTTCAACAAGCAAGATTTGCATCTTTAGGAGAGATGTTAAATAATATTGCACACCAATGGAGACAACCTTTGGGTTCAATATCTATGATTATTCAAAGCTTTCAAGTAAAAATGCAATTTTCAAAATTAACACCTGAATTTGTAGAACAAAAAACAAAAGATGCCCTACTTTTGGCACAAAATATGTCAAATACACTTGATGATTTTAAAAACTTTTTTGATCCAAGTAGAGCAAAAAAAAGATTTTTTATAAAAGATTGTTTAGAACACTCAATTGAGTTATCAAAATATATATTAAATAAAGAGGGCATAAAAATAGAGCTAATTATCAAAAAAAATATTGAGATTTATAGCTACTACAATGAACTCTCTCATGTTTTTTTAAATATTATAAGTAATTCAAAAGATGCTTTAATAAGCAATGTTGATAAAAATGATAGAATAATAAAAATTATTGTAAATAGTAAAAAAGAGTTTATTTTTGTAAATATTATTGATAATGGTGGCGGAATTCCACTTGATATAATGCCAAAAATATTTGAACCATACTACACAACAAAATACAAAAGTGCAGGAACAGGAATTGGGCTTT
>CAYQFC010000093.1:0-4328 GCA_964416585.1 uncultured Aliarcobacter sp. | reverse complement strand
ACTCAAAAAGTGGACGGAATTATATTATATATTTTTTCTTTTGTCAAGGCTTTTTTCAAGAAAAACCAAAAATTATATAAATTCTATTTTTCTTCTCTTGTATTATTGCAGATATACTCTATATAATCGATACTTGCATCTGAAATATCTATTTCAATTATTTCAGGTAAGCTATATGAATGAAGCTTTAAAATTCTATTTTTTACAATTTCAAATAACTCTTTTTTTGTTTTTATATTTAATTTAAACTCTTTTTCGCAATTTATTTTATCATTCCAGCTGTAAACTGATTTTATCTTGCTTATTTGAACACAAGCAGCTAATTTATCTTTTATCAGTTTTGTTGCTATATTTTTTGCCTCTTTTTTATTTTTGCAAGTTGTCTGAATAGTTACTATTTTCATAATTTCTTCACCTTTTTGATTAAATCATTTGGGTTTAATGAGTAGTTGTTTTTCTTGCATTTTTTTGCAGCAAGTGTATGAGCTAAACTTCCACAAATAGCTGCATTTAGAGGATTATAACCTTGAGCTAGAAGTGAAGCTATTAAGCCACTTAAAACATCTCCGCTTCCACCCTTACTTAAACTTTGAGTTCCATAGCTATTTATATATATTTTTTTATCTTTTGCGATTAAAACATTTGCACCTTTTAAAAGTAGAGTTATTTTTGGATATTTTTCACAAAACTTTTGAAGATATAAAAATCTACTATTTTGCAACTCTTCAATTGAAATATTTGCAATTTTTGTTAATTTTAAAAGAGAGATAAACTCCTTTGGATGAGGAGTTAAAACTACATTTTCATCTAAGTATTTCAATATCAAGGGATTATAAAAAATATCAGCATCAAAAACTTTTGGAAGATTTAGTTTCAAAATATCTTCTAAACTTTTATCATCAATTTTTCCTAATCCCATACCAATTGCAATTGCTGTGCAGTTTTTGGAAATATCTTCATTTTGCATAATATAGCTAGGAATATTTTGTTCGTTTGAGTTTATAATTGTAACAAGCCCAGCACCAAAAGAAAAAGCAGCTTTTGAAGCAATTATTGATGCTCCTATTTTATCTCCAGCAACGATATTTAAGTGTCCAAAACTTCCTTTGTGTGAGTTTTTATTGTCTCTAAATGGTAAAACCATATCTTTTTTTTCTAATAAAAATATATCTGTATCTTTTTCAAAAACATCTCTAGGAAGACCCAAATTTATAACTTTTATTTTTCCTACAAAATCCTTTGCAATATCGTTTAATAGGGCTGTTTTATATGCTCCCATTGTAATTGTAAGATTAGATTTAAAAGCTGTTTGTAAAACTTGCCCTTGTCTATTTATTCCACTTGGAATATCACAAGCTATTTTAAAAGAGTTAAAGCTGTTTAATTTATCTATTAAATCAATACTATTTTCATCTAAGCTACCACTAAATCCAGTTCCAAAAAGGCAATCAACTATAATATCTGCTTCAAAAACATAATCAGCAAACTCTATATCTAAAGTTTTTGCCCTTTTGTATTGTAGCTTTGCCATAGGAGTTTTTGGCTCTTTTGCTATATAAATTTTTACATCAAAGGTTTTATATAAAAGTCTAGCTAGTGCCAAACCATCTGCACCATTGTTTCCGCTTCCGCAAACAATCAGTATGGTTTTGTTTTTTTTGAATTTTTTTCTTATATAGTTGAATAATCCTAAAGAGGCATGTTCCATCAAAATATCTTCAGATAGAAAAAAATCTTCAATAGCTCTTTTATCCAAACTTTTTAACTCATCAAAGACTTTTTTCATATCACACCTCTTTTTAGATTTTAATTTTTAAATTTCCATCCGTTATCTACTAAAATAATTCTAATTTTATCTTTTAAATCACCTTGTATCTCTATATATTCATCTTTTATAGAGCCTCCACAAGCTAGTTTTGTCTTAAGAAGTTTTAAAATCTCTTTTCTTTTTTCATCTTCAACTTGAAATTTTCCAATAATTGTAACTGGTTTTCCATTTCTTTTTTCAAGAGCGAAAACAAGCATATGCTCTTTTTTTTGTAAAATTACTTTTTTGCTATCTTTTTGCTCTTTTGATTTTACTTTATCCTCTTTTTTTGTATCAAAAGTATTTCCATCTAATTTAGCCCCTAAACCCAAAGCTAATTTTTCAGCAATTCCCATTTTCTAATAATCCTTTAATCTACTTTTTATATCCAAATCTTCTAAAACAGTAAAATCACCAATTTTATACTGCTCAACTGCAACTCTTCCTATCATAGCAGCATTATCAGAACAATATTTTAATTCTGATAGATATATATTTGTATCATATTTTTTGCAAAGAGCTTCAAGCTCTTGTCGTAAAAATATATTTGCACTTGCACCACCAACTATTGCAAAGTTTTTTGGTGTATTTTGTTTAAATAGTTTTTTTAATTTTTGTAAAATATGCTCCACTGCTGCTTTTTGAAAACAAGCACAAATATCTGCAATATCTTGCTTGTTTAGCTCTCCTTCTGTGGTGCGGATTAACTCATCTATCTTTACTCTTACAGCATTTTTAAGTCCACTATAACTAAACTCTATTTTTGGGCTTTGAGAAAGTGGAATAGGAAATAAAAATCTATTTTCATCCCCATCTTTTGCATACTTTTCAACTATTGGACCACCTGGATATCCCAAATTTAACATTTTTGAAACCTTATCAAAACTCTCTCCAAAGCTATCATCAAGAGTTTTTGCCAAAATTTTCATATCTTTTAGATTATTTGCCTCTATTATTTGAGTGTGTCCACCTGAAACGAGCAAGACTGTAATAGGAAAAACCTCTTTTTTTTCTATAAAAAGTGAGTAAATATGTCCTTTTAGATGATTTACAGCAATTAGTGGTAGATTTAGAGCAATACTAATAGCTTTTGCCATGGCTACACCTTCTGTTAAAGTTACACTTAAACCAGGGGCATTTGTAACAGCAACTGCTTTTAAATCTTTTAGATAGTTTTCACACTCTTTTAGTATCTTTGGCAAAGCTTCAATATGAAGTCTAGCTGCTAATTCAGGCACAACTCCACCATATATACTATGTTGTAACTCTTGAGATATTTTTTTATGAAAAATCAACTCCAAACTATCTATTTTTGTAATAGATATAGAGCTATCATCGCAAGAACTTTCGATTGATAAAATCATAGATTTATCCTATTTTGATGAGACTAAAGTCTCATTTCCTGCTTTTATCCAATCTAAGGCACAATCAAGCTTTCCAAACCCTGCACTTGCATTTATATGCCCTGCATTTTCCATAATCTTCATTCCAATATTTAATTTACTTTGTAAAGCTATTGCTTCTTCCAAACTCATATATGGATCATTTGAAGAACATGCCATAATAATCTCATTTGATTTTAAATCTTTTGGTATTGGATATGGAAAAAAGCTAGGAGCTTCACTTAATTTTTTATCTCTTACAGGAGCAACTAGCATTAATTTTTCTAAATTAATATCAAGATTTTTACAAAGATGAAACCATAAAATATTTGCCAAAGAGTGACAAACAACAATTTGTGGTTTAAAATGCTCTATCTCTTTTTTTACAAAATCCAACCACTCATTTAAATCTGGACTATTTTTATTTGGTAACTCTGGAAAAGATACTACAAAATTCTCTTTTATCAAATCTTGAGCCAAATGGTTTTGCCAATGTGGAAAATCACTTCCACTAAGACCATGTAGAATTAAAACTCTTTTACTCATCTTTTTCTCCATATTTACATATTTCAATTTTTGCTCTTCTTAAAATATCTTCATTTTTGCTATTTAAATATTCCAAAGTAATTTTATAATCTTTTTTAAATACAAGAGCCACTAACTCTTTCTCTTTTATCTCTTTTTCATCGCTAGGGCTATGCTGTTTCCACTCATCAAATTTCTTCTCATATAAAGCAACAATCTCTTTTTCAAATTTTGTTCTAGTGTAGATTAGATAGATTACTAAAGCTAATAATATTCCAAAAGGAATAAGTAAATCAAGAGTCAAAATATCTCCTTACCTCTTTATCTATTAAAAAAATATCATCTATATTTGAAGCTTTTAAGTTGTGAAATCTATTTATTGCATCTAAATTTATCTTTGAAATATCCAAAAATCCAATTTTCCCACTTAAAAACTTTGAAACTGCAACTTCATTTGAAGCATTTAAAATAAGTCCTAAATCAGGATTTTTCAAAATCTCATCTTTTAAATCCCAAATAGCATATCTATTTTTATCAATTTTTTTAAATTCTAAAGAGCCAATTTCTAGTAAATCAACAGGCTTTAAAATCTCATCTTCAACTTTATCCATAAT
>CAYQFC010000092.1:0-4338 GCA_964416585.1 uncultured Aliarcobacter sp. | reverse complement strand
TGTTTGATATTATACAAATTCAAGAGATTTTACCTCACAGATACCCACTTTTATTGGTTGATAGAATTACAGATATGGAAGTAGCAAAATCTATAAAAGGTTATAAAAATATATCTATTTCAGAACCAGCATTTCAAGGGCATTTCCCAGGACATCCAATATATCCAGGAGTTATGATACTTGAAGGAATGGCACAATGTGGTGGAGTTTTGGCTCTTAAAAGTTCTGGGCTTACAGATGAACAAATGAAAGAGAAAGTTATCTATTTTATGAGTATAGATAAAGCAAAATTTAGAAATCCAGTTCGTCCAGGAGATAGACTTGATTATGAATTAACAGCTGTTAAGATGAAGAGTACTTTAATGGTTCTTGAAGGAAAAGCTTATGTTGATGGGAAGCTTACGGCTGAAGCTGAATTTAAAGCGATGATTGTTGATAAATAGTAGGATTTAAAATGAACAATATTCATAAAACTGCCATCATTGAAGATGGTGCAAAAATAGCAGAAAATGTAACAATTGGTGCTTTTACTATTATTGGAAAAGATGTAATAATTGGTGAAGGCACAGTTATAGACTCTCATACTTTAATAGCTGGAAAAACAACAATTGGAAAAAATAATCATATATTTTCACATGCAAGTATAGGAACAATACCACAAGATTTAAAATTTGATCCAAAAGATGATGTTGAATTAGTAATTGGAGATAATAATAGAATTAGAGAATATACTCTATTTAATCCTGGAACTATTGGTGGTGGAAGAGTTACAAAAATAGGAAACAACAACCTATTTATGGGATATACTCATGTGGCACACGATTGTCAAATAGGAGATAACTGTATTTTTGCAAATGGTGTTACACTTGCAGGACATGTTGAAGTTGATAATTTTGCTGTTGTTGGTGGTCTTACTCCAATTCATCAATTTTGTAAAATTGGGACAGGTGCTATGATTGGAGGAGCTAGTGCTGTTGCTCAAGATATTCCTCCTTTTTGTTTGGCTGAGGGAAATAAGGCTAGTGTTAAAGGTTTAAATCTTGTAGGCCTTAGAAGAAGATTTGAAAATAAATCTGATATAGATGCACTAAAACATGCATATAAAACTCTTTTTAATATGGGAAATCCACTTCAAGAAGTGGCAAATGAGCTTTATGAGAATGATGAAAATCCTTATGTAAAAGAGATGGCAAAATTTGTAATGAATACAAAAAGAGGAATTCCTTTCGAAAGAAATATAAAGAGTGGTGATGAGTAAATTAAATTGTGATTTTTGTGGAGCTGCTGATACTAAAGCAAATCCTGTAATAACTGGTGATAATGCTTGTATTTGTAAGTTTTGTGTAAGTGCAGCATATGATATTATGAATGGTGGTGTAGTTTCTGAAGACAAACCAAGTAAAGTAAAAAAAGCTGAAAATATAAAAATAAAAACACCAGCTGAATTAAAAAAGATTTTAGATGAGTATGTAATTGGACAAGAAAGAGCAAAGAAAGTTCTTAGTGTTGCAGTATATAACCACTACAAAAGAATTTTTAGAAAAGATGAGCTTGAAAGTGATATTGAGTTAAATAAGTCAAATGTTTTACTTATAGGACCAACAGGAAGCGGAAAAACTCTTCTTGCTCAAACAATATCAAAATATCTTGATGTTCCACTTGCAATTGCAGATGCAACGAGTTTAACAGAAGCTGGATATGTTGGAGATGATGTTGAAAATGTGGTAACTAGACTAGTTCAGGCTGCTGGTGGAGATATAGAAAAAGCTCAAAGAGGAATTATTTTTATCGATGAGATTGATAAAATTGCTAGAATGAGTGAAAATAGAAGTATAACTAGAGATGTTTCAGGTGAAGGTGTTCAACAAGCTTTATTAAAAATTGTTGAAGGTGCTGTTGTAAATGTACCACCAAAAGGTGGAAGAAAACATCCAAGTCAAGAGCTTCTACAAGTTGATACTTCAAATATTTTGTTTATTTGTGGTGGAGCTTTTGATGGGCTTGAAGATATTATAAAAAGAAAGCAAGGTTCAAATGTTTTGGGATTTAATCAAGAGAAGAAATCTAAAAACGAAGAAGATACAAAAATCATATCAAAAGTTGAAACAGATGATTTGGTAAAATATGGTCTTATTCCAGAGTTAATCGGAAGACTTCATATGTTGGCAACTCTAAATGAAATTACAAAAGAAGATATGGTTCATATTCTAACGGAGCCAAAAAATGCTTTAATAAAACAGTATGTAAAACTTTTTGAGATGGATAAAGTTACTTTAGAGTTTGAAAAAGATGCTCTTTTGGAGTTAGCAGATTTAGCAATAAAGAGAAAAACAGGAGCAAGAGGGCTTAGATCTATTTTGGAAGATATTATGCTTGATATTATGTTTGAACTTCCAAAATATAAAAATAAGAAAATTATTATTACAAAAGATGTTGTTCTTAAGATTGAAGAACCAAAAGTTACTTTAAAGGATTAATTGATGATTGTAGATAAACTAATAGGATTTTTTTCAAATGATATGGCAATTGACCTTGGAACAGCTAATACTGTTGTTAGTGTTAGAGGAAAAGGGATAATAATAAACGAGCCATCTGTTGTTGCTATTCAGATGGAAAAACATGGAAAAGATAGAATTTTGGCTGTTGGAGAAGAAGCAAAGCAGATGATTGGAAAAACTCCACTCAATATAAAAGCAGTTCGTCCTATGCAAGATGGAGTTATTGCCGATTTTGAGATGACTGAGAGAATGATTAGATATTTTATTGAGAAAGCACACTCTAGAAAATCATTTATAAGACCAAGAGTAATTATCTGCATTCCTTATGGTATTACTCAAGTTGAGAAAAAAGCTGTTGAAGAGTCTGCTATGAGTGCGGGAGCTAGAGAAGTATTCCTTGTTGAAGAGCCAATGGCAGCTGCAATTGGAGCTGGAATTGATGTTTCTGGACCTTCTGGATATGTAATTGTTGATATTGGTGGAGGAACAACTGAAATTGGGGTTACATCTTTGGGTGGTTTGGTTTTATGCAGATCGATAAAAGTTGGTGGAGATAAGATAGATAAAGCAATTATTGAGCATGTAAGACAAAACTATAACTTATTTATTGGTGAAAGAACTGCTGAAAGTATCAAAATAGAAATTGGTGCTGCTGTTAAATTAGATACTGAACTTAAAATGCAAGTAAAAGGAAGAGATAACTCAGGGCTTTTATCAACTATTGAGTTTGGAAGCGAAGGAGTTAGAACAGCAATAAAAGAGCCACTAAGAGAAATAGCAAGTGCTATTAAAAGTGTATTAGAAAATATGCCACCTGATTTAGCAAGTGATATTGTTGATAATGGGGTTATTATTACAGGTGGAGGAGCTTTAATTAGAGGAATTGATAAATATTTAGCTGAGCTTATTAAACTTCCTGTAAATATCTCAGAAGAGCCACTTTTATCTGTTGCTTATGGAACAAGCAAAGTTTTAGAGCAACCTGAACTACTAAAATTAATTACACATTAATTAATGCGAAAACTAATATTTGTAACTTTTTTTGTAGTAGCCATCTTATCTTATATATTTAGATTAGATGAGCTAATTATAAAAAACTTTACATTTCTAAACAATTTTAAAATATTTTATACAAATAATATTTTAAATATATCTGCTTCTTTTGATAAATATTTTAATCAAGCAAAACATATTGAAGAGCTAAAAAACGAGAATAAAGAGTTAAAAGACTATAAAGTTTTATACAATATTGCAAAAGATGAGTTAGCAATAAAAGATGAATTTTTAAGAAATCTAAATCTTCCACGACAAAGTTATGATGTAGAACTTGTAAAAGTTGTATCTTATGTTAGTTTTAATGATTTTACGAAGGTTTTTTTGGCAAAAAAATTACAAAGCGATAAAATCTTAGGACTAATTTCTGATGATTTTGCTGCTGGAATTGTTGTTAATCAAGATGATGAAGCTATTGGACTTTTAAATGGAAATAAAGATTGTTCTTATTCTGTATTTATTGGGGAAGAGAAAAGCCCTGGAATTATAATGGCAGGAGATAATGAAGATAGTTTGCAAATAAAATTTATACCAATTTTAGCAAGTATAAAAGAGGGCGATGAGGTAATTACATCTGGAATGGATAATATATTTTCTGAAGGTCTAAAAGTTGGAGTTGTTACAGAGATAATTAGTTTAGCAGATATGAAAATAGCTAAGGTAAAACCATATATAAGTGCAAGTAAAAAGCGATATTTCTATCTTTATGAGAGTAAAAATAACTAGTAATTATTAATAACTAGCCATAATCCTATCCACATTTTCCCAAGTTAAGTTGTCTTTGTCA
>CAYQFC010000091.1:0-4347 GCA_964416585.1 uncultured Aliarcobacter sp. | reverse complement strand
AAAGCTCTTTCCAACCATTTGTAAATAGAACTTGTTTTGAGAATTTATCTTTTTGGTCAAGAACAATAATTTTTGAGTTTGGTTTATTTGTTTTTAAATAGTGAGCAACCAATGAAATTCTTTCATATGGACCAGGAGGACATCTAAAAGGATCAGCTGGAGCAACCATTACAAAAGTTCCACCATCCTTCATATCTTCAAGTTGTTTTTGTAAAAGTAGTGTTTGCTCACCAGCTTTTACAGCATGAGGTGCATATTTTTGATTCTCTTGTGTATATCCTTTTTCAAATTTAAAATCAATTCCAGGACTTACAATTGCTCTTGTATAACTAATAATTGAACCATTTTCTAAAATTACACTATTTGTAGTACCATCAACTTTTTTAACTTTTGCATATACAACTTTTACTTGGTGTTGATTCTCTAAAGCTTTTAAATCTTGTTTGATGAAATCTATTTTTTCCATTCCAGCAATTACAGCATTAGAGAATGGACAAGTGTAATACTCTTTATTTTGTTCTACTAAAACAATTTCAACATTTTTATCATATTTTCTTAAATATTTTGCAGCAGCTGCTCCACCAAAACCACCACCAACAATAACAACTCTTTGTTTATTTGCAGGAACAGTTGCTAAGCTATTTGATAAACCATTACAAGCAGCAAAAGACAAAGCAGTTGCTCCTAAAACTATTTTTCCAAAATCTCTTCTATTTAACATGTGATTTTCCTTTTTGCTTATTTAACTTTTGAAAAGTAGTAAGATAGTTGTTCAAGCTCTTCGTCTGTGAAGCCTTTTGTGTGCTTTTGCATCATATGAGTATCAACTCTTTTATCAGCTTTATAATCTAATAAAGTTTGATACATATAGTTTTTATCAAGTCCAGCAATAACAGGAATTGTTGTTGTTGATTTACCATTTTCCCCATGACAATTTACACAAGAAAGTGATAACATTTCTCCTTTGATTGGGTCATAATCTACCGCAAAAGATAGACTTGAAAGACATAAAAATAAAAATGCAAGTTTCTTCATTGTTTCTCTCCTTTTAAATATAATAGATATATTAAATTGAATAAACTTAATAAAAATTTAATAAGATAAAAAAATAAAAATGCAGAATTTTAAATATTATTTTGTAACTTATTTACACAAAAAAGAGAATAATAATAAAAAAATAATAATCTTACAATTTGTAATGTTTTTTAGAAATTTTATAAAATTTGACTATAATAAGATATGTTTATTCATATAGATTTAGATTGCTACTTTGTATCAGCACACAGAACTTACGATAAAAAACTCCTAAATATTCCAGTTGCAGTTGGAGGAAGAAGTAATGGTGATATTTTTTCAAATACAAATTTAAAAAGAAAAGTATCTGTAAATCGTGCAAGTTTTTCTAGTAAAATAATTAGTTCAAATTCAAAAAATGATAAAGAGTATTTTATTGATGATTTTGGAAAAATAAGGGGAATAATTACAACAGCATCATATGAAGCAAGAGCTTTTGGTGTAAAAACTGCTATGAGTGTAAATGAAGCTTTGAGAATTTGTCCAAAACTAAAGATGATTGCTCCAAATTATGAGCTTTATGATGATTTGTCAAATAGATTAAAAGAGTTATTGGAGCTTAAAATTCCTTTGATAGAACAATTTTCAATAGATGAATTTTTTGGTGATTTAAGTGGATATATAGATGAAAAAGAGGCTTTTATATTTGCCAAAGATTTAAAAGATGAGATTTTTAATAAGTTGGGATTACCAGCTTCTATTGGTATTGCTCCTACAAAATATCTATCAAAACTAATGACAAGTGAAGCCAAGCCAAATGGTGTAAAGCTTTTGAAACAAGCCAATATTGAAGCTTATACGAAAGATATTTTGGTTGAAAATTTTACAGGAATTGGAAAATCTTTTTGTGAAAAATTAAGAGGCTATAATATTAAAACCTTAGGGGATATTAGAAAAAACAAAGAGCTTATTTGCTCTTGGGGAAAAGTAGGGCTTGATACTTATAACCGTGTTTGTGGAATAAGGGATAATAAATTAACAATAAATAAAGAGCGAAAATCTTTGGGAATAGGAAGAAGTTTTGATGTGATTTATGATAGAGATGAGTTAAAAAGAAGGGTTTCTATTCTTAGTAGATATTTAAGTTTTATTGTAAAAAAAGAGCAACACAATCCACTTTCATATCAGATAAATTTAAAGTATGAGTCAAACAGTATTTTTAAGGCACAAGAGAATACAAATAGAATTTTTAATGAGTTTGATTTCAAAAACTCTATGATTAAACTATTTATAGAAGCTGATAAACATAGAAATCATGGGATAATTCAAATATATATTACAGTTTTTAATTTTGCAAAGAAAAATATTCACACCTTTAATATTTTTGAGTATGAAAATGATTTAAAAAAAGAGTTTTTGGGAGATAAAATTCAAGATTTAAGAGAGAAATTCGGAGTTGATATTATAAAAAGTGCAAATGAGTTAAAGTAGATATTTAAGAGCTTTAGCTCTTAAATATTATATATTAAAATAGACCAACAATATAGTTTAATACTATATATATTAGAGCTCCCATCAAAGATGTAACAGGAAGAGTAAATAACCAAGCTAATAAAATTGTATTTATCGTCTTTTTCTGAACTCCACCATCTGGTTCAGCTACCATTGTACCTGCAACAGAGCTTGAAACAATATGAGTTGTACTAACAGGAGCATGAGCAAAATTTGCTAATAAAATTGTAATCATTGCCATGGCCTGCGCAACAGCTCCTTGCATATGGTTTATAGGTTTTGAACCAATTTTTTCTCCAATTGTGTGAACAACTCTTTTGTATCCTATCATGGTTCCAATTCCAAGCATTAAAGCAACAGCTATTATTACCCAAAATGGTACATATTCAGTAGAAGTAATAAGATGTTTTCTTTGATCAGATATATATCCTGACTTATCGTTATCTATTGTTTTGTATGCTCTTTCTAGTTGTTCAAAAAAGTTATTTGAACATAAAACAGCTGTGTGAATTTTCCATCTATTTGCATCTGAAAGCTCAGAATAAGATTTTAAACCATCTAATTTTGAAGATATTTCAAGTGTTGTTTTATGTACTTGTTTTACATCACACTCTGAAATATTATTTTCAATTTTTAAAGCACTTTTTAGTTTATTCTCTTCTAGAAGTTTTGTAATTGTCTCATTATTATCTTGATAAAATCTTGCTAGATTACTTGCACTATCTCTTATTTGCATAATTTTGTATTGGTGAGCATCCATATTTAAAGCATAATAGCTTGGCAAAATTCCAATTAGAATAATCATAATAAGACCAATTCCTTTTTGTCCATCATTTGAACCATGAGCAAAACTAACTCCAGCACCCGTTGCTATAATTCCTGTTCTCATCCAAAAGTTTGGTTTCTTTTTACCATCTGGTCTTGGAGTTTTAAAATATTTTGGGTGTTTTACAAACTTTCTTGATATTTTCATTAAAATAAATGCTAAACCAAATCCAAAAAGTGGAGATACAGCAAGAAGAGTCAATATTCCATATACAACTTTCCAGTTTACACTTTGTGAAAAACTAAAACCATTTAACATTCCAAAAGCAACACTAACACCAATTAATGAGCCAATTAGCGAGTGAGAACTAGAAACAGGAAGACCTACATACCAAGTTCCTAAGTTCCAAACAACAGCAGATATAAGAAGTGAAAAAATCATAACCAAAGTTGCACTTTGATTTGATGACACCATAATATCAAGTGGAAGAAGATGAACTATTACATAAGCAACACCAATACCCCCTAAAACAACTCCTAAAAAGTTCATAATTCCAGCCATAATAACTGAATATCCAGCCTTCATAGAGTTTGTATAAATAATCATAGCAACAGCATTAGCAGTATCATGAAAACCATTAATCATCTCATAAAAAAGAGCAATACCTAAAGACAAAATTAGTAAAAACATTGTCAAGTTATCGATATTGTTTAGTGCGTCCCACAAGACAGACATAAGAATCCTTATTTGGAAAGTTTTAATATTTAGAAATTAAAATATTGTGTCATTATAATCTATTTTAACCTTTAATTTAAATATATTTTGAAAAAATAATTATAAATTGATTTATTATTTAAAATGATGAAGAGTAAAAATTTACTCCATCATCGCTATACTTTTGAAGAATTCTCTATATTTTGTATCTTTTTCATCTCTTGCTTTTATTGCACTTCTTGGATGCTCGTTTAGTTGTCCTGTTATCATATATGGAATGCTATAACCCCAATCTAGCTTTTGTTCAAGTTCAACTATATGATTTTCAATAAACTCAAATA
>CAYQFC010000090.1:0-4438 GCA_964416585.1 uncultured Aliarcobacter sp. | reverse complement strand
ATTTACTATCTTATATGTTTCCTCTTCCACCCCTTGAAGAACAAAAAGAGATAGTGACCACAATAGAAAAACTTTTTGCAATTTGTGATGAACTAGAGAGCGAAATCAAACAAAACAAAATCACAGTTCAAACCATAATGGCAACAGTCCTTAAAGAGGCTTTTGAAACTAAGGAGAACAATCATGAATATAAAGCTTAATGGTGGTTCAACCGATTTACATATGATAGCTCTTGTTGATATGAAAAAGCTTGCTGAAAGTATTCAAAAAATTTCTTACAACTATGAGTATGAGCAATATGGAACTCGCAACAGAGAAATTTATATTCAAGCAAATAAAGAAGGAAGCTTTGAAATTGTTTTAGGCTTGATTGATAATGTAAATTATCAAACCATTTTTGAAGGATTAGCAGGAGCATTTTTATATGATTTAATCAATAAAATGAAAAGCTACATGCAATCTAAAAAATTTGTGAGAGATATTAAAAAACTTATTGATGCTACCTTTGAACTTGCAATTGAATTAGCCGAAGAAGAGTATTTTGATTCTCAATTTGGAAATAAAAAACAAACTATTGAGGATAATTTGAAAAAAATCAATGCAGAATTTTCAAATTATAATGCAATGAAACAAATTGCTTCAATAATTGCCCAAAATGATGAAAAATCACTGAAACCTACATCAATTAAAATGAGTGCAAAAAATGATATAGAACTTGAGGAAACTTTAGAAATCAATATATCAAATAAATACATGTTTGATAGTAATGAACTAAACAAGATTAAAGTAGAAAATATTGTAATTTCTGGTGTACCAGATGGATTAACAAGAAGCAGTAAGTTTTTTTATATGGATGTGGATTTTATAGGAAAAATGAAAATTAGGGCTACAGATGATCAGTTGTCAAAAATAAGTGATTATTTCAAAAACTCTCAAGTAGTTAAAATTGAAGTAGAACCTATTATTAAAATTGGAGATCTTATAGAAACAAGAGATGCAAGGCTTATTAAAATTATCGAGGAGTAATTCATATGTATATTAATAAATCAAGAGTCCAAAATGTTGATAAGTATCTAACTTTATTCAAAGAAGATGAAAATGTAACAGTTATATTAACTGATTTAATTACCTTTGAAAAACAACTCAGAAACATGGGATTTAGCCAGGAATTTGACATAGGTGAGCAGTTATTACCAACTATTGTAGGACCTAAATCAAGAGTAAATGCAATTGGTAAAGAGATAATATTAGATGATTTGCCAAAACTGACTTTTTATGTTTCTCAAGATAGGGATTTTAAAGATTGGCATGGTAATAACCATAGTTGTACAATCGATATACCGTATAAAAAGTTTCAAAGAGAATATAGGCCACCTTTACATAAAGGTACCAAATGCGACATGCGATTTAAAAGTAGCTTAAATTCAGCAAGACTTAACTTATTAAACCCCTATAAATAGGACTTCTCTATAAAATAAATATATTTGAAAATGAAGTGACATAATAAATTAAAGTTTCCTTAACTTTATTATGCCTATCTCTAGAATCCTCTACAAATGATTTTCCTTTGCAACGATACAGATTTCAGTTAAAAAACCATTCCTCGTTAAAATATGAGATAATCTTTTTTAACTGATCATATCATTCACTTTTTTATCAATTTGTGTGAAATCATACGTTCCAAAAAAATTAATATGACTCCAATGCACAATTGAACTATTTTTAATAGCATCAATAATTTCATCTTTTTGAATTTGAGACTTTGCATCTCGTAACTTTTTATCAATATAAAGATAGTTCCAAAGGATAACCGCATTTTGGATAAGTCGCTTACAGTTGTTAGCAATATTTTGCTCCTCTTGTGATGCAAATATAAACTCTGCATTGTTTCCAAAGAACACTGCTTTTGAAAATCTATTTGATGCTTCCACTTTATTGAGTTGTTTTTCAATCCTTTGGCGAAGCTCTACATCATCAATATATGTGAGTAAAAAATCAGTTTTAATGATTTTTCCAAACTCTTTAATTGCAGTGTAGAGTTTATGGTGCTTTGAGTAGGATGTCAATCGTTTGAGTAATTGTGATGCAGTAGTTCTTCTTGATTTGATTGTAAGGATAAACCTGAGGATATCATCCCAATTTTCTTGTATGATTTCAAAGTTTATCTTTCGTTTTGGGGTGAGTTGATACCCTTTTTGTTGATAGTATTTTGGAGAATGCACACCATAAAGTTGTTGATCTTTAAAATTTTTTATTCTTGGTGCAAACGAGAATCCTAATAGATGGGTCAAACCAAATATCACTTCACTGAAACCATGGGTATCTGTCGAATGTATCGTTGACTTCACAACATCATTGTGCATTAGGCCATCAATAACATATCCACTCTCCCTTTCATTTACATTGATCACTGTAGAGTAAAAGAGTTTATGAGATTCATCTATAAATGTGTATACACTCACACCTTTAGCAGTTCCAAAATATTTAAATGAATACCCAGCATTAGTAGAGTGGATATTTGATTTCATATTGAATTTTTGACCATCGCTCGAAGTGTGATTTATCTCTGGATTGTATTTAAGGAGTGAAGAAATTTCAAGAGAATCGATAAATGCGACAACTTTATCATTTGCTTCAATTGTGTTATCTTCACTCAAATACCAAGTTGTAGTTGTATCAAGTTCATGCTCACTAATCCCTTTTGAGATTTTTGCCATCTTTGAAAGAGATATATTGCAACCGTATCCTACTATAGAGGCATAAAGAAGATTTGCATCAAGCTTTTCTATTCTTGTATTTTGCAAAGAGTAGTGTTTAAAAGAGTCTAAAAATTCTGTTTTTCTTTGCACTGAATGGAGTAGATCAATAACTGAAATAAACTCAGATTGTGGAAAATATTTTCCAATCGTATGTTCCATCTGCTCCTCAGTTTTTTCTAGTTTTGGAGTAGTAAGCACAAAGGAGTCGGGTGTAAGTTTAAAATAGATATTAAGATCATTGATAATTTTTGCATTGGTACTCTCGAAACTTTTTTCTAACTTTTCATTGATAGGTGCAGCATAATTTTTGAAATCTTCTAAATACTCTAATTCATGGTATATAAGAAGTTCTTTTTTGTATTTGATAAATTCCTCTTTTGGTATCATATACTCCTCAAAGCTTTTGTATTTGTAGGAATATTTGAGATTTAAAATACCTGAACGAATCCCGTCACTAACATGAATAAATAAGAGTGCTTTGTAAAGGGAAACTTTGATTTTATTCTCCCCATCAAAGATTGCTACTTGTGCATCATCATCTAAAAAAGCAATTGGAGCATCTTGTTTGATATTGCTACTCTCTTTGAAATATTTAATAGCCGCAATTAGATGTTTATTGGAGGATTTTTCATCAAATTCAATCAGTTTGATGATACCTGAAAGCTTCCCCTGTAATGATTGCGAAGCCTTTTCAACAAATTCAAATTTATCTATATTAGCCGTTTGGAGAAAAGTCTTCTCTTGAAGGAGTGTTTTTAAATTTTTTGTTTTAGTAGCAACAAGTGATTTGAGAATTGAAACTTTTGTGGCATCATCAAGAGTTTGATTGTTTACAATTTCACCAACTTCATTTAACAGTGATAAATTTGAATCTTCTAAAGATTGCATCAATGCTTTTTGTTTTGGTTCATTTTCAAAGTGCAAATCTTTTTGGTGACGAAGAAGTGAACTCTTAGTGCTTTGCATAATTGCTACAAACCTATCAACAAGATTATCATTACGAATGAAATATTGGTATTTTATAAAACAAAGAAGTAAAAAACGACTATTCAATAAATCTTTTTGGGTAAGCTGAGAAATTTTACTTTGCTCTAACCATCTTGAATAATACCCAGCTACTTTTGAATTGATACCAACTTGATCAATTATCGGTAATAAAATATCAAACTTATCTTTTATAGATGAAAGATAAAAAAGTGAGCTATTCATCTGCTTTTTATTCATTGCATGCCCTAATTTTTTATAATTTCCTATGTTGTATCTATTCTTGAAATTTTCATCTTTATTGGTAAAATCATCTAAAAGTTTAAGTCTCTCATCATTTTGATATGTTTTTAAATGGTGCAATATTCCCTTTGTTTGAGAGCTAAGTGCATTACCAATAATTTTAGAGAGTATTGTATAGCTTGGTATTTCAATATTCAGCTTTTTAGAATAGTCAACTAATGAAAAAAATATCTTTTTTCTATGAGTAAAATTATTTGCTAACTCTACTGCATAGTGTACCAACTTTGCACTAATTTCAGTGGTATACTCATTTACACTCAAATAAGACTTGATAAGTTGCTTGTATCTTTGGAGTGTTCTTTGATTTTCTAAAAGTTGAGTGACATCTATCATTGATAATTGGTATTTATCAATGATGTATTTCAAATCCTCACTATCAAATGCAACTACTT
>CAYQFC010000089.1:0-4476 GCA_964416585.1 uncultured Aliarcobacter sp. | reverse complement strand
ATTAAAGGATAATAGTAATGGCAAAAGTATATGCAACTGGAAGAAGAAAAACAGCTATAGCAAAAGTATGGCTTGAGAATGGAAATGGTCAATTAACTATTAATGGTCAATCTTTAGATCAATGGCTTGGTGGTCATGATTCTGTTAAAAAAAGAGTAATGCAACCATTACATGTAGCAAAACAAGAGTCAAGTGTAAATATTATTGTTAAAACTTTAGGTGGTGGATATTCAGCTCAAGCAGATGCTGCAAGACACGGAATTTCTAGAGCTTTAGTTGCTTTTGATGAGCAATTTAGAACAATTTTAAAACCATATGGATTACTTACAAGAGATGCAAGATCTGTTGAAAGAAAAAAATATGGAAGAAAGAAAGCAAGAAAATCTTCACAATTCTCAAAAAGATAATTTATCTTTTATCTATATTTACAAAGGAGCGACTATGTTGCTCCTTTTTTTATTCTTTAAAATTAGTAGATATATCTATCTTTTAATTTTTCTATATTTTTATATATCATAGCTTCACTCATAATACAAAAATCTTTTGCTCCAGCATTTAAAACATATCTAAAATTAGCTTGATTAATTCCACCAATTGCATAGATATCTAGCTTTGAATTATTGCAAATATCTTCTAAAAATTTTAACCCTTTTGGCTCTAGCCCCAATTTACAAGATGTTTCAAATATATGTCCAGCTATTAAAAAACATATAGGAAAATCTTGCAAAAACAAAGCTTCATTTAAAGAGTGAATTGATACTGAAATTTGTGAGAAATCACTCAAAAAATCTCTATTTTTAACAAAATCTTCAAAAGATAGTTGAATATTTTTGATATTTAAATCTTTTGCTATATCTATTTTGCTATTTATAAAAAAAGTTGTTTCATATTTTTCGCAAATATTTTTAATCTTTTTTGCCAAAGCATGAAACTCTTCATGGTTTAGCTCTTTTTCTCTTAAGATTATTGCTTTTGGTTTTTGCTTGGCTATTATTTCAATTCTAGTTAAAAAGTCATCTTTACATAGGTTTTTATTTGTAATAACTACCATTTTATACTCTAATATGATTTGTAAACACAGCTTGAAGATTTTTTGAAGATATTAATTTGCAAATATCTTCAACGGATCTATCATCACTTATATCAAACTGTTCATCACCTTTTTTTTCATCTTCATGTCCGCCAACAGCAACACTAACTCCAGCTGATATTTTATTTGCAACAAGCCCCAAAACATTATCTCTAAAACTAGCATTTTCCCTAGAAGAAATTGTAATTGTAGCTTTTGACATAAAAAGCCTATAAACTAACATAACTTGCAAAAGATCTTTTTCATAAACATCTTCATGAGTATTATTTTTTCTATTTATATATGGTCTTAACCTTGGAACAGAGAAGCTAATTTCTGAATGTGGATATTTTTGTTGAATTATTTTTGCATGTGTAATTGTTGCAAATGCATCTAGTCTAAAATCATCAAGTCCCAACAAACTTCCAAAAGCAACTCCTCTAAAACCAGCTTTTAAGGCTCTCTCTTGAGCATTTAATCTATAAGAAAAATTTCTTTTTGAACCCCATAAATGAACCTCTTCATACTTCTTTTTATTATAAGTCTCTTGATAAACAGCAACAAAATCAGCCCCTGCTTTATGCAAATATTCATACTCATCAATATTTAAAGGGTAAATCTCAAGTGCAACAGTTGAAAAATATTTAGAAGCTAATTTTACGGCATTTGCAATAAATTCTATACCACTTTTTCTTCTAGCTTCACCTGTTAAAATTAAAATTTCTTGGAGTCCCGTTTTTGCAATTGCTTTTAATTCAGCTTCAATTTCATATTCGCTTAAACTAGCTCTTTGTATCTTATTTGTTGCCTTAAAACCACAATATGTACATTCATTTTCACAATGATTTGCAATATAAAGTGGAGTAAATAAAGATATTGAGTTTCCAAACTCCTTTTTTGTTTCATTATATGCCCTTTGTGCCATCTCTTCGAGAAAAAAACCTGCACTAGGAGATAATAAAATCTTAAAATCATCCAAAACAAAACTACTTTTAGATAAAACTCTTTTTACATCATCTTTTGTATATTTTTTATAATCAAAATTTGCTATATTTTCTAATATTTTTTCTTCAGTATCGCTTCTTATATCTTCCATATTCTTATAAAATTTTTCATAAATTATTGTTCTTGTTGTGTTATTTTCAATCATTGAAGCTCTTTTAAAAAACCTGTGAGAGGGCTTGAAGCCTCAGCTTTATTTAAAACTCTTCCAAGTCCTGCAAGATAAGCATCTCTACCAGCTTTTATACTATTTTTAAATGCCCTTGACATAAGAGCCACATCTTGTGAAGTTGCAACAGCTGTATTTAACATAATAGCACTAGCACCCATCTCCATAGCTTCACAAGCTTGAGAAGGTCTTCCAATTCCAGCATCAACAATAATAGGAAGTTCTATCTCATCTATTAAAATTTGTATAAAATCTTTTGTCATAAGCCCTTTATTGCTTCCAATACATGAACCAAGAGGCATAATAGCACTAGCACCTGCATTTACTAAATCTCTTGCTACATATAAATCAGGATAGCAATATGGTAAAACTGTAAAACCGTCATTTGCTAGAAGCTCAGTAGCTTTTATTGTTTCATAATTATCAGGTAAAAGATATTTTGAATCTTTGATTAACTCAAGTTTTACCAAATCCCCACAACCAAGCTCTCTTCCTAATCTTGCAACTCTAAGAGCCTCATCTTTGTTTATTGCACCTGAAGTATTTGGAAGTAAAGTTATATTTTTTGGTAAAAAGTCTAAAATATTTTGCTCGGTTGCACTTTTTACTCTTCTTAAAGCCAAAGTTATAATTTGTGCTTCACCTTCGTTTATCACAGCTTCTAATAAAGGAAGTGAGAATTTCCCGCTTCCTAGTATAAATCTTGAACTAAACTCATAATTTCCTATTTTTAATATATCACTCATTTTTTCCTACTCATCTTTTATATCCAAAATAAGTCTTAAAATCATATTTGCTTGATGAGCTGCACAAAGTGTTACTCTAGGAGCCATAAGCCCCATTCCTACTTTGGCTTCTGCTTCAAAATCACCACAAATATATAGATTTTTTAGAGCTTTTTTTGTCTTTATTTTATTTGAACTCTCATATCCAGCCATTCCAGAACCAGCTACTATTTTTGTTTTTGGAAGCTTTTCTAAAATATTTGAAACCAGCATAGCTTTTTGATCCGCTTTATCAAAGGCTTCACATACAAATGGATAATTTTTTAAAAGCTCTTTTATATTATTTTCATCAATTTTTATAGTTTTTGTAATAACTTTTATAAAAGGATTTATCTCTTTTAACTGCTCTTTTAATGCATCGGTTTTATACATTCCTAAATGTCTTATATAGTAGCTTTGCCTATTTAAATTACTAGGTTCTACAATATCAAAATCTATTAAAAGTAGCTCCCCTACTCCAGTTCTAGATAACATAACCGCAATATTTGAACCCAATCCTCCAAGTCCAGCAATTGCAACTTTTGAAGCTTTTAATTTTTTATGTACATTTGGAGTATGCCTTGAAGCCATACAGCTTTCTAGCTCATCTTCTTTTGGCATCTTCCCTTTTTCTATAAAAACTAGATTATCATTTTCTTTTAACTCTTCATCATTTTGTAATATATATCCATTATAAATAGCGATGAAATTGCTATTTATACTATTTTTCAATTCAAAAACTGTTTTATGTTTTGTAGTAAACTCTTTTCCATTTAACTCTATTTTTATCAAATTTCACCCACCACCAACAAAACAAACAATCTCTAAACTATCACTATTTTTTAAAATTGTAGTTTCATAATCTTTTTTAGAAACTATTTTTTCATTTATTTCAACTGCAATTTTTTCCAGTTCATAAGAGCTATTTTTTAAAAAAAGAGCCAAATTTATCTCTTTTTCTAGCTCTATATATTTCTCATTTACAAACATCTATTACTCTTTTATATAGCTTTGTTGTTTATTGTAAGCCATCTCCCAAAACATATACTCAAACTCAACACTAGAGATAAAAATATCCTCTATTTTTTGCTTCTCTTTATCTGATTTATATAAAACCAACTCATCAAGAGCATCATAAAACCACTCAAAAGAGTTTTCAAAATCATATCCAGCATAAGTCTCTATCCAAGATTTATAGAAGTTGTTTTCCAAATTATCTTTATATTGCTCTTTTAATCTTTTTCCATAATCGCAATATGTCCAAGCACAAGGAAATACAGTTGCCAAAGTCTCAGCTAGATCACCTTTAAGAGCAGTTGAAAGCATATTTGCTGTGTAAGTTCTATTAAATAGACTAGCTTTTACACTTTTAACATCATCTTCATTTATTCCAAACTCTTTCATATACAAATGGTGAACTTGCATCTCATCAACCAAAGTTGCTTTTGTAATTGAGCTTAGATTACTAAGCA
>CAYQFC010000088.1:0-4497 GCA_964416585.1 uncultured Aliarcobacter sp. | reverse complement strand
TAACGATTGAAACTACTTCTGAATTACAAGCCAAAAGAGAAGCTAAGAGCCAAGAACAAAATCAATCAAAGGAAATTCCTGTTGAAATCCAAGATAAGAATGGAAATGTAGTTGAAAAAACGACTACAAAAAATGAATCTCCTGAAAAAAAGCAATTTAAACCTAAAGCCAAAGATAAATCAAAAGAACAAGATATAGAGAGATAATCTCTATATCATTAAAGGGCTTTAGAATGAAAAAAGATAAAGAAAAAACAAATATACATCCTAATCCCCAAAAACAAAGAACTTTTAAACCTAAGCAAAAATCTAAAAGTTTAAATGGTTTTGGTAGATAGATAATGGCTTTAGATACAGATAAAGAACAAGTGATGAATGCAATTTCATCACTTGGTTTTGAAGTCTTTAGAAATGGAAGTTTTCATTGGAAGAGTTCAAATACTCCTGATATGAGAATATATAAAGATGGAAAAATTCGTTGTTGGACTTCATCACCATTTAAAGATAATAAAAGCAATCATGGGGATTTGATTGATTTTATAAAACTTGAATATCCTCGTATGAATTTTATTGAAGCAAGAGAAAAAGCTCACAAGCTGTTAAACTTAGAATTACCATCTTTAGATACTTATGAGGGTTATTCCTCTGAAACAATAAAAAAAGATGGGTTTATAAGTAAAGATTTTATGAAAAACTTTGAAAAGCAAAGGATAGAGAACTTTGATAGATATAAAGAGCTCTTAAATGAAACACTACCTTCTTTAAAATTTAATAAACAGAAAGAAATTGCACAAAAATATCAAATTGGCTATGTAAAACAGTCTGATAGATTAATTATGCCGATATTAGATGATTATGGAAATATCTTAACACTTTGGAAATATAACAAAAATCCTAAACCTTTTATTGGAAAAGATGGAAATGAAATTAAATTAGGAAAAGTTTTATTTTCTAAAGGTAGAAATAGAACTACTTTTAATCTTGCAGATTTAAGAGAGTACGGAAAAGACAAATCTATTGAAGTTTATCTATGCGGTGGGGAAAAAGATGTTTTAAATATGGTTGGTAATGGTTACAGAGCTGTAACACTTGGAGCTGAAAATAATGATATTCCAAAAGAACATTTAGAACTATTTTCAGGTCTTAAAATCATAATCGCTTATGACTATGACAAGGCTGGAAAAGATGGAACTCTTAAAATGTTAGAGCAATTAAAAGATGTTGCTCAAAGTGTTAAAACTTGGGATTGGGAAAATGAAGCTAAAAAACACAAACTAAAACTTTTTAATGGTTTTGATATGACTGATTTTTTAACTGAAACAAAGATTAAAAAAAATAAATTAGTTTTAAAAGTAATTCCTCTAGATTGAAAAAAATAAAGAAATTGAAAATGAAAGATAATATAAAGGTAAAATTGATGTTAGATAGTTTATTTATAGAACAATGTAAAAATCCTACTGTACCAACTCAAATTGTTAAAATGATAGTACAGGAAGAGAGTTCAAAAAATCCGTATGCTGTTAATGTAAATAAAGATGGCAAAAGCTTTATTTCATTTACTCCTACAAATAAGAATGAAGCTATAAAAATAGCTCAAAGTTATATTAATGCTGGATTTAGTGTTGATGTTGGCTTTATGCAACTCAATAGCGATAATTTTGCTTCTTTAAATACAACACTTGAAAAAGCAATTGAGCCTTGTCAAAATATATTTTTCGCTTCTACTGTTTACTATAATTTTTTCAAAAATACAAACAAAGAAAATCCTAAAATCATAAGAGTTAAACAAAGTTTGAGTGCTTATAACACGGGCTCTTATGAGTTAGGATTTAAAAATGGATATGTAGCAAAATATGATAAATATTTTGAAGATAAATATTTTAGACCTATATTGATAAAAAATTTATATTAGGACTTATAAAATGAAATATTTTGAAATGGTTATATGGTTTAGTAAAAATCATATAACTATAACAGTAATTAAAGCTTTAGATTTATAAGAAGCGATTTTAAAAACTCGTAAAAAATTCAGTTTAAAAAGAATTTAAAAAATAGAACCTTTCATAAGAAGAGCACAAAATTTATTATAAAAATAAAAGGAAAATAGAAATGTTAAAAGAACAAATTATTATAAAAGAAGATAATGATTTAAAATTTATTGAAGATTTAGAGATTCTTTTTCAAGAATTAGAAAATAATGGTGATATTGATAAATTTGAAGAAAAAGAAGAGCAAGAAGAAATCAAAAAGGTGGATTATGAAGGATGAAGAACATATTGAAAAAGTAGCAAATATATTTTATGAAGCTATTGAAAAAGGAACAGCTCCTTGGGTGAAACCTTGGAAAGCAGAAGAGTTTAAATCACAATCACACAATCCAGTTACAAAAACAATTTATAAGGGTATGAACTCTTTTATGCTGGATATGATAAGAATTGAAAATAATTTTAAAACAAATGCTTGGCTTACATTTAAGCAGATTAAAGATTTAGGTGGAACTGTTGTAAAAGGTAGCAAGTCAAGTGATGTTGTATTTTTTGAGAAAAAACCTCGAACTGATGAAGATATTGAGAGAAAATCTCAAAAGATACTGCAAGATAAAACAATACCAGCTGATTTAAAAAAGATTTTAATTGATGGAAATAAAGAAAAAAAATTTGATTTAATTTATAAAAATTCAAATGTATTTAATATAGACCAAACAGTTAATATTGATAAAGATAAATTTAAAAGTCTTTATAAAGAAAATGATTTTGAAAAAAAAGATTTTATTACAATTGAAGATTGTCAAAAAGTTTTAAATAGTGTTAATGATGTAAAAATCAAACATTTTAATCAGGGAAGAGCTTATTATTCACCTGAAAAAGATGAAATTATCTTGCCTGAAAAAGAGCAGTTTTCAAGTCCTGAATCATATTATAGTGTTGCATTTCACGAGTTAGGTCATAGCACAGGGCATAAAAATAGATTGAATCGTGATTTGAATGGAAATTCTGAAACAAAAAGCTATGCAAAAGAAGAATTAAGAGCTGAAATATATAGTTTTTTACAAGCAAAAGAGCTTGGAATGGATTTTAATTTAGAAAACCATCAAAGCTATGTTAAAAGCTGGGCTCATAATTTAAAAGATAAAAAAACTGAAATATATGAAGCTGTAAAAGATAGTTTTAAAATGGTTGCTTATGTAAAAGAAAATTATATTGATAAAGCTCTTGAAAAAGATAAAACAATTGAACAAAATGTTGAAGCTCCAAAAAAAGCATTTAAACCAAAAGATAAAAAAAGTGTTGAAATTGAAAGATGAGAGCAGAAAAAAGAAGTAAAGCAAGAGCAGAAAAAAAATTATCTTTTTTGGAAAGCTATTTTAGTTTTAAAAATCAATTTCTATCAATTGAGAAATTAATTATTGATGATTTTCAAAGATATTCATTAAATGAGATTTTAGAGTTTAAAGCAACTTTGCAAGAGTTGTATTTCAAGATGAGATATTTTGTTAAACAATTAAGGAAATATCACAAGGTCTATATAGATATAGAAAAAAGAAACGGGTTTATATAAAAATAAAAAAGGAATAAGCAGATGATAGATTTTGATTTAATAATTTATTTTAGTGAAAAGCACATAAATATAACAGTTGTAAAAGCTAAAGATTTTGAAGAAGCAAAGCTTTTAGCATATAAAAAATTTAGTCATAGAACTATACAAAAAATTGAGCCTTATTTCAAAGGTCAATTTAGTTTAAACAAATAGGAGAATTTACAAATGAGTGAAAACCAATTAAATCTTCTTTGTACCATCATAGAAGAATACAAAATTTTGTACGAAAGAGTAAATAGTATTAAAGCAGATTTACCAAAAATGAAACTAAGTAATAATGCTTTAAGTTTACTTTTTAAAAATAGAGCTCTTAAAGAATTTATGCAAAGTATGAATATCAAAAAATATTATGATGTAGATTCTGAATCGTTCAAATTATATTATAAAAATAAAGGTTTATTATAACAACAATTATATTAGGAGCAAAAAATGAGAACAGATTTAATAAACCAAACAGAAGCTCTTGTATTATCAAGTATCTTATTTAATCCAACTTTGATAGAAGATATATCTATAAAGCTAAAACCTAATGATTTTTATTTTTTGCCCCATAAAGATATTTATGAAGCAATGTTAAATTTACATAGTGAAGATATGCCCATAGATGAAGATTATATTATCAAAAAGTCAAAAAAACCAATCAATCAATCTATACTTATACAGATATTATCGGCAACACCTGTAACTGATATTTATAAATATGTAAAAAGTATAAAAGAGGATAGTTTAAAACGACAATTTCAAAATTTATCTTTAGAACTTAAAAAAAATAGTGAAAATGAAAACTTATCAAATGATGAGATATTTCAATTTTTAAAAGATAAACAAGATGAAATAAGAACTAATAATATCTTTACAATTAATAAAAATTGTATTCTTGATGTAGTTGAAAAAGAGCCTG
>CAYQFC010000087.1:0-4627 GCA_964416585.1 uncultured Aliarcobacter sp. | reverse complement strand
AAAGATACTCTTTTAAACTCATATATTGAAGCTTTAAAATGTGATCCAGTAAGTGCTTTTGGTGGAGTTGTTGCAGTTAATGGAATAGTTGATAAAGAGTTAGCAGAGAAAATGAATGAGATTTTCCTTGAAGTTGTTTTTGCAGCTGATTTTACAGCTGAGGCTGTTGAAGTTTTTGAAACTAAAAAGAGAATTAAACTATTTTCTCAAGGTACAAAGTATTTAGAACTAGCAGAAGATAGTTTCGATTTCAAAAGAGTTGATGGTGGATTTGTA
The DNA here is from genome assembly GCA_964416585.1 of uncultured Aliarcobacter sp. Lineage (GTDB taxonomy): Bacteria > Campylobacterota > Campylobacteria > Campylobacterales > Arcobacteraceae > Aliarcobacter. The sequence continues at coordinate 4,351 of CAYQFC010000087.1, read as the reverse complement.
TATCAAGAAGCTGATAAAGTAAAAGATGATGAGGTTAAAAACTCAAAGCTTATGTCAAAAAGAGCTGCAAGTAAAGAAGAAGTTAAAGATATGGAAATTGCTTATAAAATTGCAAGTCTTACAAAATCAAACTGTGTTGTTTATGTTAAAAACTCTTCAATGGTAGCTGTTGGAATGGGAATGACTTCAAGAGTTGATGCTTCTAAAGCAGCTTTAAGAAAGGCTGCTGATATGGGACTTGATGTAACAGGAGCAGTGTTGGCAAGTGAAGCATTTTTCCCATTTAGAGATAGTATAGATGAGGCACAAAAAGCTGGTGTGAAGTGTGTAATTGAGCCAGGTGGAAGTATAAGAGATGATGAGATAATTGAAGCTGCAAATGAGTATGGAATGGCTCTATATTTTTCAGGAATTAGACACTTTTTACACTAAAATGTAGACTATGCCAAAAAAATAATTTTTTGGCATAGCTTTTTAGCTTATTTTAAATTAGTTTTTATATACTTTAATTAAATTATTTAAAGGTTATTTTTTTGAGTTTTTTTTATAGATTTAGATTATTTCTATTTTTGTTTATCTTCATAAACCTTAATGCAGCAGAGCTTAAAAAAGTAACTTTACAACTAGCTTGGTTTGATCAATTTCAATATGCTGGTTATTATATGGCAAAAGAGAAGGGATTTTATAAAGATGTTGGTCTTGATGTTGAGATAATTCCATTTGCTTTTGATAAAAATATAATAAGTGATGTAAATAGTGGAAAGACTGATTTTGCTATAGGAAGAGAAAATCTAATCTTAGAGAAGCAAAAATACCCAAATATAGTAGCATTAGCAGCAATTTTTCAAGCTTCACCTTTGATTTTAATTAGTACAAAAGATTCAAAAATATCTGATATTTCTGATTTTGTAAATAAAAGAGTTATGACAACAATAGATGATGCTTCTGAAGTCTCAATAAAAGCTATGATTCAATCAAAGAAAGTTGATTTAAGGGGGCTTAACTTTATTCCACATACCCATAATATAAGAGATTTACTGGATAAAAAAACAGATTTAATCTCAGCATATACTTCAAAAGCACCATTTTTTTTAAAAAAATGGGGAGTTGAATTTAATGTATTTTCAGCAAAAGATTATGGATTTGATATGTATAGTGACTTTTTATACACAAATTCAAAATTTTTAGAAGATGATGCAAATAGTGCAATTTTATTTAAGAATGCAAGTTTAAAAGGTTGGGAATATGCTTATTCAAATATAATTGAGACAAGCGACATCATTTTGAATAAATATAATAATCAAAACCTAACAAAAGATGAGCTTATATTTGAAGCAAAAGAGCTTGAGAAATTATCATATTATGAGACAAAAAACTTAGGTGATATAAAATATGAGAAGCTAAAAAGAATATATGATTTATATAATATTATGGGTTTAGTTGAGAAAAATATAGATTTACGAAGCTTTATCTATTCAGCTAACGATAAGTTTGTTATTTCTGGAATGGAAAAAGAGTATTTAAATAAAAAAGATGTTTTAAGCGTTTGTGTTGTTCCAAATTTTATGCCATATAGCGATATTGTAGATGGAAGATTTGTAGGTTTTATCTCTGATTATATCTCTATTATTGAAGAGAGTATTAAAAAACCAATAAAGCCTATTTTGGTTCCTACTTGGAATGAATCTTTGGAGTATATAAAAGAGCAGAAATGTGATATTTTACCAATAGTTTTAAAAAATGAAGCTAGAGAAAAGTATCTATCTTTTTCAAATCCATATATAAAACTTCCACTTGTAATGGTAACAAAAAGCGGTGAGATGTTTGTGGATAACTTAAGTATATTAAAAAATAAAACTATCTCAATTACAAGAAGTTCTGCTTTTTATGAAAGATTAAAAAATATCTATAAAAATATTGATTTTATTGAAGTTATAAATACAGCCGAAGGCTTTGAAAAAGTGATAAATGGAGAGATTTTTGCTCACATTGATTTTATGCAAAGTGCTTGGTATCAAATTCAAATAAATTATCCAACAAAGCTTCAAATTTCATCAAAGCTTGAAGAGAATGAAGATATTCATTTTGCAGTTTTAAAAGAAAATATAGCTTTAAGTAATATATTAAATAGTGCAATTTTATCTTTAGATAAGAGATATTCAAGTGAAATTTTAAATAAATGGACTATTAAAGATGGTAAAAAAGAGTTTAATTATACTTTATTGTTGCAAATATCTTTTATTGTTTTGATTGTTTTTGCACTTGGTGTATATAGACAAATTTTATTAAATAAAGCAAACAAAAGGCTAAAGTATCTAGTTGATTTAAAGACAAAAAGATTACAAAATGTAAATAAAAGATTATCTGTAAGAATTAAAAAAACAGTTGAAGTTAGTCAAGAAAAAGATAGAATTTTGGCTCAACAACAAAAGATGATTTCAATGGGGCAGATGATTGAAAACATTGCTCATCAATGGAGACAACCACTATCTTTAATCACAACAAATGCAAGTGCTTTAAAATTAAAACAACAGATGAATATTTTAAAAGATGATGAATTGCTAACAGCTGTTGATAAAATTGTTAATACATCAAAATATCTATCTCAAACAATTGATGATTTTAGACATTTCTTTAAACCACAAAAAAATAAAGAAGTTTTCTCTTTGGATAATAGTATAAAAAAAGCTATTGAAATAGTAAAAGATAATCTTGATAATAAAAATATAAAATTAATAATCAATACAAAAGATATACAAGTTTTTGCTTATGAATCAGAATTTATTCAAGTATTAATAAATATTTTAAATAATTCTAAAGATGCATTTGAAGATAAAGTTTTGGAAGAAAAATTAATTTTTATAAACCTAAAAGTTCTTAAAAAAAAGGTATATCTTGAAATTTATGATAATGCTTTGGGTATTCCACAAGAGATACTAGATAAAGTTTTTGAACCATATTTTACTACAAAACACACTTCTCAAGGTACAGGAATTGGGCTTTATATGTCAAAAGAGATAATTGAAAGACATATGAATGGAGATATTTTTATAAATAATATTGAGTTTACTTATAGAGATAAAAATTATAGTGGAGCTAAAACAACAATTATTCTAAATATTGAAGATGGAGTTAAAATTTGAACTATTTAAAAATAGATGAAAATCACATTTGGCATCCTTATAACTCTTTACCATCAAAAAGCCCAATTTTGGCAGTTAAAAAAACAAAAAACTGTAAGATTTATCTGGAAGATAAAAGAGTTTTAATAGATGGTATGAGTTCGTGGTGGAGTGCAATATTAGGTTATAATAATAAAAATATCTATAAAGCTTTAAAAAAACAGGCAAAAACTATGCCACATATTATGTTTGGTGGCTTAACCCATAAACCAGCTTGTAAACTAGCCGAAAATTTGGTAAAACTCACAGGTTTTCCTAGTGTTTTTTTCTGTGATAGTGGTTCAGTGTCTGTTGAAGTTGCTTTGAAAACGGCTATTTTATATCAAAAAGCAAAAGGCTATGAAAAGCATAAGTTTTTGGCTTTAAAAAATGCTTATCATGGCGATACTTTAGGAGCTATGAGTGTTTGTGACAAAGAGAACTCTATGCACTCTTTATATGGAGATTATTTAAGTAAAAATATCTTTGTAAAAACCCCAAATATGGGTTTTGATGCAGATTTTAGTGAAGCTTTGGAAGATTTAGAAGAGAAGCTTAAAGAAAATCATAAAGATATTGCTGCTTTTATTGTGGAACCAGTTGTTCAAGGAGCTGGTGGAATGAGAATTTATAATCCAAAATATCTTGAAAGTGCAAAAAAACTTTGTCTTAAATATGATATTTTATTAATTTTTGATGAGATAGCAACAGGTTTTGGGCATACAGGAGAGATGTTTGCATATATGCATACAGATATAAAACCAGATATTTTAACTATTGGAAAAGGTTTAACAGCTGGAACTATCTCTTTTGGAGCTATGCTTACAACAAAAAAAGTAAGTGATACTATCTCAAACAGCAATATAAAAGTACTTATGCACGGACCAACATTTATGGCAAATCCATTGGCTTGTAGTATTGCAAATGCCGCTATAAAAGAGCTTTTAAGTTTTGATTGGAAAGCAAAAGTTTTAAAAATAGAAAAAATATTTAAACAAGAGCTAGAAGTTTTAAGAGAAAAAAGAGTTGTAAAAGATGTAAGAGCTATTGGAAGTATTGGGATAGTTGAGCTAGAAGATGATATTTATGCAGAAAAGTTGCAAGAGTTTTGTGTAAAAAATGATGTTTGGCTTCGCCCTTTTGGAAAGCTTTTTTACTCTATTGTCTCTTATACAATAGAAGAAAAAGAG
>CAYQFC010000086.1:0-4650 GCA_964416585.1 uncultured Aliarcobacter sp. | reverse complement strand
TTGATCTTTTATCTCCATCGTTTGCAGCTTTTATAACTTCTCTTAAATCAGAACTAACTCCAGAAATACCTAAAATTCCTGACTTTTTATTTAAATAATCTATTATTTGATTGTGGTTTAAAGCTTTTTTCTCCATTAAATAAGGAATTACTCCAGCATCAATATCACCGCTTCTTGTACCCATTACTAAACCTTCAAGAGGAGTTAATCCCATGGAAGTACTTATAGATTTTCCATCTTTAACAGCACAAATAGATGAACCATTTCCAAGATGACAAACAATAATTTTACTATCTTTTTTATTTATAAGTTTTATAGCTTCTTGTGAGACAAAATAGTGGCTAGTTCCGTGAAAACCATATTTTCTTAAGTGATGTTCTGTGTAATCAGCATAAGGAACTGCATATAAGAAGTTTTCCATTGGCATTGTTTGATGAAAAGCTGTATCAAAAGTAACAACATTTGGAACATTTGGCATTAGCTCTTTGCAAATTTTGACCCCCATAATATTTGCAGGATTGTGTAAAGGAGCAAGTGGAATTAGCTCTTCTATTTTTCTAATAACTTCATCATCAACTACTACTGATTCTTTGAAATACTCTCCACCATGAACAACTCTATGACCAATCGCTTTTATTTCAGAAATTGAGTTTATAACTTTTGTTTCATCATTTGTAAGAATTCTAAGAACTAACTCTATAGCCTCTTTATGTGTAGGTATTTGAAGCTCATAAGTTAGTTTTTTATTTTCACCAATTTCATGCTTTAAAATACCATCTATTCCTATTCTTTCCACTAATCCACTAGCTTTTAACTCTTTTGTTTTTGTATCAATTAATTGATATTTCAAAGATGAAGAACCAGCATTTAAAACGAAAACCAACATATAAATCCTTTGCTTAATTAAATATTAAAGTTTTAAATTAATTTTTTGGAATAATATCTAATTAACTTTAAGGATTACTTAATCTTAACTATTGGGCTATTTTTTAGTTTAAGAAAAATCATAGCAGTCATTAATGCATCATTAAATGAGTCGTGAACCCCAAAAATAGGTAACTCAAGCTCTTGCATAATAGTATTAAATCTTAAATCTATAAAGCCTTGTGGAATTAACTCTATTTTAAAATCATGATAAATTTCTGAAACTTCAATAGTTTTGTTTGGAAGATTTACACCAATTAGTGGTTTTAGATATTTATTTACCATTTTTATGTCAAAATCTAAAAAATAACCAACCAAAGTTCTACTCCCAATAAACTCAGCAAACTCCAAAACAACATCATCTATATCATAAGCATCTTCTAAATCGCACTCTCTTATATGATGAACTTTAATCGAATTCTCATTTAAGCTACAAAACTTTGGTTTTACATAACGCACAAATTTCTTGCTTGAAACTATTGTATTATCTTTTATTAATACAGCTCCAATTGATACTATATCATCAATTTCAGGATCAAGCCCAGTTGTTTCACAGTCAAAGCAGATATATTCACCTTTTATCTCTTCGTTAAATAAAAATGAGTATTTCTCATCTTTAAGATTTTTTTTGTTGAAGTAGTTTTTTATATCTCTAAACATAGTTTAGCTTAAAGTGGAATTCTAAATGTTTTTTTAATCTATTTACAATTTTAAAAGAGTCTTTTAATAGATCTTTTTCCATTGTATTTAGTTTATTTGGATTTATATAATTATCTATTTTTTCATTAATATCAAGTTTTTCTAGATTTGATTTTAATTTTAAACTAGTTAAAAAATTAAATGCCATAATAAGCTCTTTTGCTGTCTCTTTTTCAAACAAACCTAAATCACAAAGAGCATTTACTCTTTTTATTGTATTTGTATTGTAGATTTTATTTTGAAGGCTTAAAGCTCTAATTCCTTGAACTAAAATAAAAATTCCACCCCTTTTTATATCTATTTCATCTTTATGTTTGTCATCTTTGCTATTAAATACAAAACCATCAAAAAAGCCTAATGGAACATCAAAACTATTTATAACTTTTGCAAAATTTGAGTAAAAACTTTGTGAATTTGAAGATATTTTAAACAAATATGACTTTAAATCTTTAATCATATTTATATCGCCAGATACACAAAGAGCATCATAAAATATAGCAATATTCATAAAATTATCGCCACTTGGTTCATTTACCCACTTATAGATTAAATCTTTAAAATTGCTTTGCTTTCTGCACCAATAAGGGTTTGAAACCATTATATTTCCTTCACATCTAGGAAATCCAAAATCAACTAAAGTCTCTGTGAAATTGTGAGTAAACTCTCTTAATTTTTCTTCACTAATTGTGCAATCATCATAAATTATTAAAGCATTATCTTGATCTGTTCTTAAAATTTGTTCAGCTCTTCCTTCACTTCCCATAACAAGTAAACAAGATTTTCCAATTAGCTCTTCTGGAGCTAAAAGTTTATATAGTTTGTCAAGAAGTTTTTTGTTTAATTGGTTTATTAATTTAGAGATAAACTCTATTTTTACACCTTTTGCATTTAATGATTTGATTATTTTAATAAAAGAGATTGAAGCTTCCTTTAGCTCTTCTAGAGTTTCAGCCTTTACAATTTGATTTGAAACGGCAAAAGTATTTGTAGCAAAAAATGAAGATAATGAAATTTGATCTAAAATTCCTACAATATTTTTTGCTTCATTTTGAACAACAACTCTTTTTAGCCCATATTTTGCCATTTGAAGCTGAGCATTAAACAAAAAATCATCTTCATCTACATAAATTAAGCCTTTTGAAGCTATTTTTTCAACTTCATCATCGAAATCCATTCGATTTAAAATAACTTTTTGTCTAAAATCAGAATCAGTTACAATATACAATTCACCATCTTTATCTTTTAGAAGTAAAGTTGGTATTTTTTCTTGTTTTATAACTTTTGCAGCTTCATAAATTGTGGTTTTGCTATCAATAATAACAGCCTTATGAACCTTTGCATCTTTTACTTTTGCTATCATAATATTTGCCATATCTTTGTTTTTTTCATGCAAAATGTTATTGTTTAGTTTTTCTGATATAGATTGAAAAAAGTAGTTTTCTAACTGTTGATTTTGACTTAATATTGTCATAAAAAGTTCTCTAGGAAGTGTATAGCAAATTGTCTCTTGAGCACTTACAAAACTGTTTTTTGAGAAGTTTTTTATTAAAGATGCTGAGTCAAAAATTTCATTTTTAGAGTAAACAGCTATTACTTCATCTTCATTTTTCTCTTGAATTAATCCTTTTAGAATAAAATATAGAAATTTTGGCTCACTTTGGGAAGCTTGAATTATAGTTTGATCCTTAAAATAGACAACATCCAGTGCTTCTGCTATATCATCAAGTTCATTTAAAGTGAGATTTTCAAATGGGTGAATTGAAGAGATAAACTTTTTTTGTTCTTGTAAGCTCATATTTTCTCCTAGAAAGATTATAAATAAAGGACAAAAAGTCCTCTATTTTTTTAGTGTGAAACAGCTCCAGCTGATCCAATTCCTGTATTTGCTCTAACATTTTGAGCTCTAAATTTAGCTCTATCTTCTTTTGCTCTTTGTGAATTATCAGTTATACTAAACAACCAAATTCCAACAAATGCAACTGTTACAGAAAATAGTGCAGGGTGAGCATAAGGGAAAATTGCTTCTTTGTTTCCTAGTATTTGTACCCAAACATTTGGTCCTAAAACAACCAGTGCAACAGCTGTGATTAATCCTAAGAAACCACCAATAAATGCACCTCTTGTTGTAAGATTTGACCAATAAATTGATAAAAATAAAATTGGGAAGTTTGCAGATGCTGCAATACCAAATGCTAATCCAACCATATATGCAATATTTTGCTCTTCAAATGCAATTCCTAAAACAACTCCAATAACTCCTGTTATTACAACTGTGATTTTAGAGATTTTTACAACTTTTTCATCACTTGCATTTGGATTTATAACATTTGCATAAATATCATGTGAAATTGCACTTGCACCTGCAAGAGTAAGTCCAGAAACAACAGCTAAAATTGTAGCAAAAGCAACAGCACTTATAAATCCTAAGAAAGCATTTCCACCTAACATATGAGAAAGATGAACAGATGCCATATTAGAACCACCAAATAAAGCTCCACCTTGTAAATAAGCAAGACCATTTGTAAAGTATTGTGAACCAGCATCTGTATTTAAAAATGCAATAGCACCAAATCCAACAATTGTAATAATAACCCAAAAATATGCCACAAATCCAGTTGCATAAACAACAGATTTTCTAGCTTCTTTAGCATTTCCAACTGTAAAGAATCTCATTAAAACGTGTGGTAAACCAGCAGTTCCAAGCATTAAAGCCATTCCTAAAGAAATTGCACTTATTGGATCAGCTAAAAACCCACCTGGTTTTAAGATAGCTTCACCTTTTTTATGATGTTCAACAGCTTGAACAGCTAAAGCTTCAAAGTTGAAGTTAAAGTGCCATAAAACCATAATAGCCATAAATGAAACTCCAGATAGAAGTAAAACAGCTTTTATAATTTGTACCCAAGTAGTTGCAAGCATCCCTCCAAATGTTACATAAATAATCATTAATGCTCCAACTAAGAATACAGCATACATATACTCCATTCCAAATAGAATTTGAATTAGTTTTCCAGCTCCAACCATTTG
>CAYQFC010000085.1:0-4651 GCA_964416585.1 uncultured Aliarcobacter sp. | reverse complement strand
AAAATAATTTCACTAAAAAATCTACCAAGCGGAATTGCTTTTAAAGTTTCATTAAATGAGCTTAAAATATCTGTTTCATGGGAAATTATTCCTCCACCAACAGCCAGCATTGCAATAGTTCCTAAATAAGAAATAGCTTTTATAATATATGGCATAGAAACTATTAAAGAAGTACCTATTTTTTGTAGGATTTTTGCTCTTTTATTTTGTAAATAAAAACCAATGTCATCAAGTTTTATAATTAAAGCAACTATTCCATATACAAAAATTGTAGTAAGAATTCCAACAAGAACCAAAACCAAAAACTTTGGAAGGAAATCTAATTTTTCCAAAAGGCTTAAAGATATTACAATAATCTCAAAAGATAGTATAAAATCAGTTTTTATGGCACTTTTTATTTTTGTATTTTCAATCTCTTCATCAAGTAAATCTTCATTTTTATCCAAAGACTCTTCATCTTTATGATTTTTAAATTTATCAAAAATTGAGTGAGTTCCTTCATATGCCAAAAAAATTCCTCCCAAAATAAGAGTAGGAGAAATTGCCCAAGGTAGGAAAAAACTCAAAATCAAAACAATAGGAATTATTATAAACTTATTTATAAAACTCCCTTTTGCAATTTTAAAAACAATAGGAAGTTCTCTTTTTGCGGCTTCTCTTTTTGCTTCTAAAATAGCTAGATTTCTGAGTTTCTCAAGCTCTTCTAAAATAGTAATTTTCTCTTTTTCTTCAAGATTATTTATGTTTTCTTGAAGTTCATCTTGATTTTTTGCTTTTTTCAACTCTCTTTTTAAAATATCTGATGTTGTTTCATTTGTAAAATTTGCAATTGCAGCTAAATCATCTATTAAAATTCCTGATGATTTTACACCAGCTAATTTTGTATATGTTGCAATATCATCAAATAAAACACCAATATCATCAAGAGAAGTTGTAAGGGATTTTGCCGTTGCCGTTGCTGTTTTTCCAGCAAGTGATCCAATATCATCTGCTAATATCGATAAATAGCCTAATAATCCAGCCATTAATTTGCCTTTTTAATAATTTTCTATATTGTCAAAACTCCAGCCATTCTCTTTTAGAAGTTTTATTAAAATTCGTAAATTCTCTTTTCCATTATATTTATCAAGAAACATAAAATCATGCATCAAAAGAACTACTTTATTATCTTTTAATGATAGATTATTTCTATGAATTTTTTCCATTTTCAGGTAAATTTCCTCTGGAGTTTCTATTGGCTGACCATTTAAAGTGTATTTCCATTCGCTATCCCAACCATAAATATAATAGCCTTCATTAAAAATACCATTATATCCCAAAATTTCAGTTTCCCTTTGATTTATCTCTATCATATTATCATTTTTTTCAATATTTGGAAGTCTAAAAACATTTCTTCCAGCAAGTCTAACAGGCAAATATTTTGATGAAGTTTTTGATTTTCTATCATCTTTTATTATGCTATTTGCTTTTATAATATCATCTACTACTAAATCTGGATTGCTATAAAACTTTTTATATCTATTGTTTGCATGGGAATATGTATGATTTGCAATTGTGAGATTTTCATAAGTTAAAGCTTCTTTGTAGATTTGATTAAAATTCTCAATTTGATAGCCAATAAAAAACATTGTTGCAGGGATATTCTCCTCTTTTAGAACTTCAAAAATATTTTTTGTAGCTCTTAATGGACCATCATCAAATGTTAGATATGCTATTTTTTCTTTAATATTTTCTTTAGTATTCTCTTTTCTATTTATCTCTTGTTTGCTTATCTCTTCTTTAGAGTCTGTTTCTACTTTTTTTACCGTTTTTACTTTCTCATTTTTTGTATAAATTTCATATAGTTCAAAATCTGAAATTTTATTATTTATTTTCAAAACGAAGGGATGAAATTTTTGTAAATTTGGATTTAATTTTGCCATATTTTCTCTAGCTTCTTCAATAGAACTGAAAATACCATAGTTTGTTCTATATTGTGTATTTTTCTCTTTTGTAATTATAATATCGTAAAGTTCTTCTCTTAAAATATTATTTTTGCAATAAAGAGCATCTTTATAGCTTAAATTACTACAAATACTAATTGTGTAAAAACTATCATTTGAAAATAGATTAATTGATAAAAAAATAGTAAAAAATAGAGAAGAAAAGAAAGCAGACAAAAAAACCCCTAAATGCTTAAATCAAATTTGCTATAATATAAGAAATTTGCTAAAAGAAGAGAAGAATTGCAAGATATTTATGATTTAATAGTAATTGGAGCTGGACCAGCTGGAATTTTTGCAAGTATTAGTGCAAGAGAAGATAAAAGACGAGTGTTATTGCTTGAAAAAATGCCACAAATTGCCCTAAAATTAAAAGCAACAGGTGGTGGAAAGTGTAATCTTACAAATACTTTGAAGCAAGATGAGTTTATAGCTAAATTTGGGAGAAATGGAAGATTTATAGAAAAAGCCTTAAATGTTTTTTCGCAAAAAGATTTACAAGATTTTTTTGCCTCTATTGGAGTTCCTACAATTGCAAGAGATGGTTTTAGAGTTTTCCCTATAAATCATAGTTCAAGTTTAATTTTGGATGCTTTAAATAGAAAATTAGAAGATGAAAATATAGAGGTAAAAACCTCAATAAAAATAGAGAAAATAGAGAAAATAGATGATATTTTTGTAGTATCTTCTCAAAACGGAAGTTTTAAATCAAAAAACTTAGTTTTAGCAACTGGAGGTTTGGGTTATCCAACTTTGGGAGCAAATGGAGATGGATATATTTTTTCATCTTCTTTTGGACATAATATTACAAAAACTCATCCAGCTATGATGCCACTTTTTACAAAGGAGACAAATTTTGCTTCTTGTAAAGCTGATACAATTGCAAAAGCAATTTTAAAAGTAAATATTCCAAAATATAAAAATCTAAAGCTAGTTGGTGATTTGATTTTTACAAATTCGGGATTAAGAGGTCCTGTTATTTTAGATTTTGCAAGAGAAATCACCCCAATTCTCTCAAATTACAATGAAGTTCCACTATTAATTAGCTTTGTAAAAGGCAAAAATGAAGATGAGATTTATAAGCATTTAAAAGATGAGATAGGTAAAAATCCAGAAAACAACATATTGCAAAATCTTGAAACTTTTTTGGCTTTTAGTGTTGCAAAAGAGATTTTAAATATTTGTGAGATAAAAGATGATTTAAGATTTAAACAAATTGAAGGAATTAAGCGAGAAAAATTAATCAAAACTCTTGTTTGGACACCTTTTACTATTATTGGGCATGATGGGTTTAAACATGCCATGATTACAAGAGGAGGAGTTAGTCTAAAAGAGATAGATGATAAAACTATGCAAAGTAGATTAGTAAGTGGATTATATTTTTGTGGTGAACTTGTTGATATAGATGGACCATGTGGTGGATATAATCTTCAATGGTCTTTTTCAAGTGGCTTTTTAGCTGGAAAATTAATGAAATAAATTTAAAAAAAGGATATGTATTTGCAAAAAAATAGTTTTCAGCAATATTGCATAAATACCTTAAAAGGTATATCTCAAGTTATGCTTATAGAGAATATTTATACGGGTTTGTTGTTTTCTTTTGGAGTTTTATTTGCTAGTTTATCTATGGGTTTTGCAATGATTTTTGCAACTTTATTTGCTACATATTTTGCAAATAAAATATCTCTTGATAAAGATAAGATAAATAGTGGATTGTATGGTTTTAATGCTGCACTTTTGGGAGTTGCTGTTGTACTGTTTTTTGGGCTAAACCTTTTTTCTATTGTTTTAATTGTTTTTGGCTCAATTGTAACTGTGCTTTTGCAAGAGTTCTTTATGAAAAAAAAATTAGCCTTTTTTACTTTTCCATTTATTGCAACAACTTGGTTATTTTTGGCTATTTTTGATAAAAGTAGTGCAAATAGTGAAGTTAGATTTGATGAGAATTTAAATCTTTTTTCTACAATATTTAAGGGTTTTTCTGAAGTTTTTCTTCAAGATAGTGTAGTTACAGGAATTTTATTTTTTATAGCTATATTCATAGCTTCAAAAAAGGCTAGTTTTTTTGCTCTATTTTTTGGTTTTTTAGCTAGTTTTTTTGCCTATATTTTAGGCTTTAATTTAAGTGAAATAAATCTAGGATTATTTGCTTATAATACAGTTTTATGCTCTATGTTTGTTGTTGGTTTGAAAGAGAAGATATTTTTATATGGATTTTTGGCTTTAGTTTTGGCTTTAATTATTCAAATAATATTTATAAAGATTAACTTTGTAGCCTTGACTTTTCCTTTTGTCTTGACATGTTTTTTGATACTTTACTTTAAAGAAAAAATATAATTTAGAAAGAGTATGTAAAACCCAACTAATTGCTGTTTAGTTGGTGTTTTACAAACTCCATATAGTGTCCATCTTTCTCTTCAAGTTCATCGTGAGTTCCACTTTGTACCAAATTTCCATCATCCAAAACAAAGATTTTTGAAGCATTTTTAACTGTACTTAATCTATGAGCAATAGTTATAACAGTTTTATCTTTTAGGAAGTTTTCAAGATTATTAAATAGCCTTGTTTCAGTGTGAACATCTAAGGCTGAGGTAGATTCGTCAAATATAATAACACTAGGATTTGCTAAAACCATTCTAGCTATTGATAATCTTTGTCTTTGCCCTCCG
>CAYQFC010000084.1:0-4715 GCA_964416585.1 uncultured Aliarcobacter sp. | reverse complement strand
GGCTCAAAAAAAAGGAAGAGAGTCTATTTTTAAAGATTATAAGATAAATATTGCAGAAGTTAAAAAATCATATACTTTAAAAACAAGTAGTTTTGAAAGTATAAGTTGATAAAATAGCAGTATCTTAAAAAAAGGAGCACAAATGTCAAAAAACACTGGCGAACCTAGTTTAACAAAAATTGATGATTATAATGGAAATGAATCAAAACAAAAAAGAAACACTGTAAGATTAATTGTGATTTTACTTCTACTTTTTGGAGCAGTTTTAACATATTTAAAGCAACCACAAGAACAAGAAACAAAACAACTTATAGAAAAAAGTCAAATTCCTGCAAAATAGCTAAGAGTTTAAACTCTTAGCTTAAATATTTTAATCAAATAATCTTTTAAAACTATCAAAAATACTGCAAAAAGTATTAAAAATATACCAAAAACAATCGAGATTGAAATCTTTTCATTAAATAAAAATATTCCTACAAATAGAGCAGTTAAAGGCTCTAAAGCCCCTAAAATTGAAGCACTTGTTGAACCTATTATTTGAATAGCTTTTACTAAAAACAACAAAGATATAATTGTAGGAACTATTGCTAAAAATAGAGTCCAAAACCACATATTTAAATTCGTTAGCATAATAATATTTGAGCTTGGATTTATAAAAGATGATAAAAAAATTGTAAAAGTACAAAAAAACATAGAGTAAAAAGTTACTTTTAAAGCTGCCATTTTTAAGTATTGATTAACAATTACAATATAAATAGCATAGCAAATAGATGAAATAAACACCAAAAATATACCAAAAGAGCTAATATTTGAAACATCAGAATTAAATAGAAAAACGACACCTAAAAATGCAAAAACAATCGATAGTATAGTAATTATAGAGTTTTTCTCTTTATAAAAAATTGCCATTAAAATAGCAACTAAAATTGGATATGAAAATAAAATAGTAGAGCTTAATCCTGAATCCATATATAAAAATGAGCTAAAAAGACTTAATGCTGAAATTCCAAATAAAACTCCCAAAATAAGAAGTTTCAAAAAATCTTTAACATTTAATCTAAAATCAATTTTTCTGTAAAACATAAAAAAAGCTAAAATAACAACAGAAAAACTAAATCTATAAAAAATTACAGAATTTACATTTAATTCTTCACGATAGAGCATTAAAGCTCCAAGTGGATTTGTACCATAAGCAATTGCTGAGATAATAGCTAAAGCTATTCCTTTTGTTTGAAGAGTCAAAAAAAGCCTTTAAATTTTTATGAGATTTTACAAAAAAGAGCCTTATTTTAGGGTTTAAGATAGATTTAAATATAATAATTTTTAAAATTAGGAGTAAAAATGAAAAAAATATTATTTTTTCTTGCATCTATTGGCTTTATAACTACAAGTTATGCTTTTGATACAAAATTTTATGCAGGAATTAGTGCTGCAAAAATAGATAAACATAGCTACACACAATATAGTTTAGGACAAAATAGTAGTATGAAATTTGATAATAATATACTTTTTGCCTTTGCAAATAGTATTAATTATGGAAGAGTAAAAACAGGACTTAGTGCGACTACACTGGATTTAGACCTAAAATTAGGATATGAATTTATTGAAAATTTAAGAGTTTATGCATTGGGTTCTGGAGCGATTCAATTTTTTGATAATAGCACATATACAGGTCTTGGATATGGAGGGGCTGTTGAGTATAGACTTAGTCAAAATATAGCAATTGAAGGTTCATATAAAACTATGAATATGAGTAAAAAAAATCATAGTTATGATTATGATAGTGCAAATATTGGTGTAAAGTTTGGATTTTAAAACTTATTAAATAATAATTTTAGTTTTTTTATTATAAAATTGCACAAATTTTTTATTTAGGAGATTTATTTATGAGTTTATCAAAAAAACTTTTTGCAGAGTTTATTGGTACATTTTGGCTTGTACTTGGTGGTTGTGGAAGTGCTGTTTTAGCCGCTGGTTTTCCAGAGCTTGGTATTGGATTTGTAGGAGTTTCTCTTGCATTTGGACTTACTGTTTTAACAATGGCTTATGCAATAGGGCATATTTCAGGATGTCATTTAAATCCAGCTGTTTCAGTTGGACTTTTTATGGGTGGAAGATTTAGTTCTAAAGAGCTTATTCCTTATATTGTTGCTCAAGTTTTAGGTGGAATTACTGGAGCATTAATTTTGTATTTAATAGCTAGTGGAAAAGCTGGTTTTGATGCAAGTGCTGGTTTTGCTTCAAATGGATTTGCTGAACACTCTCCTAACGGATTTAGTTTAAGTTCTGTTTTAATAGCTGAAATTGTTATGACTTTTATGTTTTTAATGATTATTTTAGGTTCAACAGACAAAAGAGCACCAAGTGGTTTTGCACCAATTGCGATTGGACTTGCTTTAACTTTAATTCACTTAATAACTATTCCTGTTTCAAATACTTCTGTTAATCCTGCAAGAAGCACAGGTGTTGCACTTTTCCAAGGTTCTTGGGCAATTGATCAGTTATGGTTATTTTGGTTAGCTCCAATAATTGGTGCCGTTATTGCTGGATTAGTATATAAAACTCTATTTTCAAGCGAAGACTAAAACTTATCTTATCCCATAATTGGGATGAGATTTCTTATAAAACTTATCTTACAAACTCTTTTAGATATAATAAAAACTTAATTTTTAAAAAGAGAATATTATGAATAAACAACAATTTTTATATGATTTACAAAAAATTTACGACTTTTTAGGCGATGAAAAAAGAAAAATCAATGATCTGATAAAATATTTAGAGAATGAAGAGTTTGAAAAACTATCAATTATTGATGATTTTGCAGAAGCTTTAAATCTTGAAATGAGTAGTGGTTTGAGATTTGCCCTTATTACAAGATTAGTAAATTTAAGAGATGATAGCTTTGTTCAAGTCTTAAAAAAGCTTGAAAAGAGTGAAAAAGAGATTATAGAACTTCAAGAAAAAGCATTTTTATTTGTAAAAGATTTTTGGCATAATGTACATAAAAATTTTATAGAATTTATGGATAAAAATAGTTTATTAACACCATTTTATAGGGAAATTTTCAAGGGAGTTTATAATGTGGGTCTTGCTATGTCATCTTGGCAAAGCTCTTGGACAGCACATATTATAAATGGCATAAATAAAGAGCTTGAAGAGAAATTTGATGCAGATGAGAAGAAGATTATGGATTATCTTTCTAGTAATAACCTTTTGGATTTAGGGCATGGTGGAATGGTTGCAGATAGAAGCTATTCAGCCTTGGTAAAAAAAGAAGATATTTATGAAAGTGAAGCATATATAAAAGTTTTTAAAAAAGAGACAAATGCTGTAATTGATGCTCTTGAAGAGTTTGCAGATAAATTAATAGAACTTGAAGATGATGTTTTTAATCAAAAATGGGATTATATTTTATATATCCAAGCTTTAATAAAGGCATTTGCTGAAAGAAGAACAAATGAGTTGGTTTCTCAATGGGCAGATGTAGATAGAGCTTGGATGAAAATAAAAACTCCAATTCAAATAGGTCATCCCTTGGAGTATTATGAAGATCATTATAGAAAAGCAGTTGCTTTGGAGTGGGATATAAGAGTTACAAATCCAAAATTTGTACAAAATGATCATAGAGTAAATAAGATAAAGTCTGCCTTTGCTAAGATTTTTGCTTCTTGTGAGCAAAATGAAAAAAATAAAAGAATCTTTGATTTCTCTTTTGCTTCACTAGATAAAGTTCAGCTTTATGTGGGGCGACCAGCACTATTTTTTGGTGCAGAGTTAAATGGGCTTTTTTCAGCACAAGTTGTGCCAAATGATGAAATTGTTTCAAAAGATGAGGGTAAAAAGATATTTGCTTTTTCTGATGAGATTTTACAAAGTAGTCGAGCAAAGCCATTTTTAAGATTAAGTAGTGAGATTTTTGGGCAAGAGTTTTTGAAAAAAGATAGAGAATTTTTATTTAAAGAGACCCAATCTTGGCATAGTCTTTATGATATTAGTACAATTGGACACGAATATGGACATATTTTGTGGTGCGATGAAGAGAGCGAAAGCTTAATGAATAAAAGTGGAAATTATAAAAATATTGAGGAGTTTAAGGCTACAACAGGAGGTTTAATTTCATATTTTCTTGATGAAGCCAATGATGAAAAACATCTAGAAGAGCATATAATGATAGATTTAGTAAAAAGAAGTGTTGGCTTAATATCTTGGATGGAAACAGGGGAAGTTGAGCCATATTATTGTGAAGGATTAATACATCTTTGTGGGCTTTTTGAGACAAAAACACTAATTTGGGATAATGAAAATAAAAAATTAAATATAGATATATCTAGTTTAAAATATGAAGATTTGAAATCTTGGTATATAAAAAGCTATACAGATTTGGCAAAACACTATTTGGATAAAAAAGATGCAACACAATATTTAAATATCTATGCAAAAAAAGATGGAAAATATTTTCTACCAATTGATGAAAATCTAAAATCTTTTGTAAAATATTATTTCAAAAAGTACCAAGAAATAGGGCAAGAGCTTGATAATGTAGATAAAAAAAGCAATTATATTAGTATGTAATATAATATTAAAGATTAATTGTCAAGATATTTTTTTGGAAATGGAACAAATTTGGAGTAGTTTAAAAGATGAAAATATAAAAGAATTAACTCCAGATTGGCACTTAGATATTTTAGAAGATAGAGAAAATAAAAGAAATTTTA
>CAYQFC010000083.1:0-4738 GCA_964416585.1 uncultured Aliarcobacter sp. | reverse complement strand
TGTCCAGAAACAAAATGTTCACTTGTTAGAATAGAAAAAGCGTAAAGGAAGTAATCATGAGTAATAAAATAAATTTTTCAAGTATGAAGTTTTACTGTGATGAAAATCTTTGCATTAACTGTAATGGATGTGTAGTTGCTTGTAAAGAGGCTCACGAAGTTCCAGTTGGAGTTAATAGAAGAAAAGTTGTAACTGTGAATGAGGGTGTTGTAGGAAAAGAGTTTTCTATTTCTATGGCTTGTATGCATTGTGATGATGCTCCTTGTCAACAAGTTTGTCCAACAGATTGTTTTTATATCAGAACAGATGGAATTGTTTTACATGACAAAGACAAATGTATTGGTTGTGGATATTGTCTCTTTGCTTGTCCTTTTGGTGCTCCACAGTTCCCACAAGATGGTGCTTTTGGTACAAAAGGTAAAATGGATAAATGTACTATGTGTGCAGGAGGTCCTTTAGAAACTAATACTCCAGAAGAGTTCCATAAATATGGACAAAATAGAATTAGTGAAGGAAAAGTTCCTATGTGTGCTTCAATGTGTTCAACTAAAGCCTTACTTGTAGGAGATGCAAATGAAGTTGCTTTAATTAAAACATATAGAGCTACAAGCAAAGGAAAGGGAATTGCAACTCCTTCTTATGGTTGGTAAGGAATAATTTATGGAAAAAAGCTCATTTTTTGAAAGAAATAGGGCATATATCTTTACACTTCTAGGTCTTGGAGTTGTTGGATTTGTATTTATTAATTTCTTAATGATAATGGATTGGGGATACTTAATTAAGTACACAATCCATGTTTTAACAGGTGGAAATATTGATGGGATTTTAACTCCAGCAGATTCTACTTATAAAGAGATGGTAAATAGAGCATTTGGACCAAACTATGAAGCTATTGCTCCTGAGATTATAAGAGCAAGTAATGAAAGACAACTATATATTTGGTGGGTTTTTGTTGCTGAAATTGCTATTTTTTGTGTAATGTACACAATAAGTGGTAGAAAAGAGGCAAAAATAACAAGACCAAATGATCAGGTTGAAGTTTTTTCTTTAGTTCATAGAGCAATAATTTGGTTAAATGTATTCATTATCTTAGCTTTAATTATTACAGGTTTTAATATAACTTGGAGTTTAAGAAGCGAGGGTGGTTATATTCCATATATTTTAAGAGGTACTCATGAAGTTACAGGACTTATATGGTTCCCTGTTTGGTTATTGATGAGCATAATTGCATTTAAGGATTTAAAAATCTTATCAAAAAATAGCCTAATAGCTAAAATTACTCTTCCAGGAAGTTATAAACCAATGCAAAGAATTATATTCCTTGTATTTGTGATGATGGGAGCAGGATTGCTATTTAGTGGATTTTTAATTTGGTTTATTCATCCAGATGCATATACAAATGCTCAATTTATACAGTTTAAAAGAGCATTACTTTATGTTCATTTTGGTGCAAGTGTTTTAATAATGTTCTTCTTAATGGATTTTGTATATTCAACTTTAGTTGCTGTAAAAGGTAACTTAAAAGGTTTGATTACTGGAAAATATCCAAGAGAGTATTTAGAACAGTTAGCTCCAGATGTGTTAGCTGATATAGAAAAAGAGAAGGCAAAAAGATGACAGCTCTTTTTAAAGGGGGAGATAACTCTCTCTCTTTTTTTAAAAAAGATAAAATAAACTCTAAAAAAGTTATTGTAGATAAATTTTTTGAAGATAAATGTGAGAGTTTTGAGGATTTTGTAATAAAAGATGAGAAGATAGATTTTTATCTTAATGGTGAAAAACTAATCTCTGTTATGACTATAAAAGAGCATCAAGATGCTCATATAGTTGGATTTTTACTAAGTGAAGCAGTTATTTCTACTATTGATGATATAAAATCATTGAAAATAGACGAAGATGGTTTGAAAGTTTATGTTGAGGCTGATATCTCTTCAATATCTTATGAAAATCTATTTAAACAAAAAACTTTAACATCTGGATGTTGTGTTGGAGTTACAGGAAATGCTGATTTAAGTTTTGATTGCTCTTTTGTGCAAACAAACTATCAAGTAAAATCTAGTCAAATTTTAAAACAGATGAGTGAATTTAATAAATCCTCAAAGCTCTTTGATGAGACAGGTTGTGTTCATAAAGCACAAATTGTTCTTGAAGATAAAACTATATTTGAAGCTGAAGATATTGGACGACATAATGCTATTGATAAAGTTGTTGGACTTGCAGCAATGAGTAAAAAAGATATAAGAAAATCTATTTTATATGTAACTGGAAGGTTATCAAATGAGATGGTTGTAAAGTGTGTAATGCATAAAATTCCAATAGTTGTGTCAAAAGCAGCTGTTACATTTGAAGGTATTAAAGCTGCTTCTTCACATGGAGTTACATTAGTTGGTTTTGCAAGAGAGCATAAAATGAATATTTATACGCATAGTTCAAGAGTAAAAGTTGATTAGATTAAACTTTTTACAATACAATCCTTTAGATTTAAATATAGATAAAAACTACTCTTTAGATAGTTTATCTACTAATTTTGAGTTTGAAAATCTTTGTAAAGAGTTTTTGAACTATTTCTCTTTTAAAAAATTAAAAACCTTCTCCTTTTCAAAAGAGGGTTTTTTAGGACTTATTTTAGAACTTAATTCAAAAATAGCAGTTAGTCTAGGAGAATCACAAGCTTTAATAGATGCTTGTAAAATGTATGAGAAATTAGGTTTTGAAATTACTTATTTGGATTTAAATAAAGATGGAACTGTTTGTTTAGATAAGTTAAAAAATGAAGATTTTGACTATATTTTTATCTCATCATATGTTATGGATACATTTTTAAAGACAGATTTAAATAGTTTAAAAACTTTAACAAATGCAAAAATTATCTCAAATGCAAGTGCAGATTTTTGTAAATATAGTGATATTATATATTTTGATAACTATAAACTTTGTGGATATTTTTTAAGTGGAGTTTTACTATTTAATGATGGATTTGAGCAGTTAAATATTGGATTTACAGATAGTTTAGCTATATATTCTTGTTTTAAGTCATATAAAAATATAAAAAAAGATATTAAAATAAAAGAGGTTTTTATAAAAAAATTAGAAGATAAGTTTAAAGATAATTTATACTATTTTGTAAATAATAAAAATACATTAAATAACTCATTTCATATAGCATTAAAAGGAATAAAAGCAAGAGATATTATAAGAACTTTAGCATTTGAAAATATATTTTTATCAAATGGTGAAGGTTGTAGTTTGGGCTTATCAAAACCTTCAAGAGTTATTCAAGCTATGGGTTTTGAAGAGAGTATTAGTAGGAATGCTTTAAGTTTTAGTTTTAATGAAAATTATGAAGAAGAGATTATAAATAAAGTTGTAAATCTGATTTTTAAAAAATATGAGCAGATAAGAAGTTTTGAATAAGGAGTTTATATGAAAAAGAGTTTAACATATTTAAATTTTGAAGAAGCATGCAAAAAAAGCCTTGAGATAGCAAACCCTATTTCAAAAACAGAAGTTGCATACACTTTTGACTCTTTAGGAAAAGTTGTTAGTAAAGATATTATTTGTAAAAAAAATCTTCCATCTTTTAATAACTCAGCAATGGATGGAGTTGCTTGTAGAGTTGAAGATAGTGGAAAGGTATTAAAAATAGTTGATACTATATTTGCTGGTGATAAAAAAGCTTTTAAAGATTTAAATATCGGTGAATGTTATAAAATTATGACAGGAGCTAAAGTTCCTTCTTGTGTTGAAGTAATAATTCCAATAGAAAATTGCATACAAATAGATAGTTTTAGTGTAGAAGTTCCAAAAAATCTAAAATTAAATTCTAATATTAGATTTAAAGGCGAAGAGTTAAAAGAGGGTGATGTAATTATAAAAAAAGGAGAGAAGATAAACTCTTCTTCTATCGCACTTTTAGCTTCTCAAGGAATAAATGCTATTGAAGTTTATAGAAAAATTAAAATAGCTGTTATATCAACAGGAAATGAGTTAAAAGAGCCTTGGGAAAGTGCAAGTGAAGATGAGATTTATAACTGCAATGCAAGTTCAATCATTGCTTTATTAAAGGAGAACTCATTTGATGCTACTTATTGTGGAGTTGTTCCAGATAGTTTTGAAAAATCTGTAGATTTTATAAAGAGTTTAGAGGATTTTGATTTAATTATTACAAGTGGTGGAATATCTATGGGTGAGGCTGATTTTTTAGCTGAAGCATTTTTTAAATCTGGATTAGATATTGCTTATCATGGAGTTAATTTAAAACCAGGTCGTGCTATGATGCTTGGAAATTTGAATAAATCTATTGTTTTATCACTACCAGGAAATCCTTTGGCAGCAGTTATAAATGCATATATTTTTCTTTTACCAATAGCTAAAAAACTTCAAGGTGAAACAGATTTTTATCATGATTTTATAATTTGTAAAAATAAAAAATCATTTAGAGTAAAAGATGGAAGGGTAGAGGCTGTTTTAGGAAGAGTTATAAATGGAGTTTTTGAAGTTACAAGAGATAATAAATATGGCTCTGGAATGATAAGTCCAATATGTGAAAGTAACTCTTTAATGATTAGTTCAGGTGAAGCAGATACTATAGAAGAGGGTAAAGTATTAAAGATTTTAGAGTTTAACAATAATTTTATTGATGAAAAAGTGAATTTTTTAAATTATTAAAGATAATTTAGCAACTATTTGATAAGCTTTTGTTTTTAAAGAAAAAGGAACATAAATGAAAAAATTGTTG
>CAYQFC010000082.1:0-4762 GCA_964416585.1 uncultured Aliarcobacter sp. | reverse complement strand
ATGGTATGATTACTTCAAATGTTCAAAAGTAAAAAAAAGGTATCCTAAAAACTATTTATATAGATTTTAATTAAGAGAAAAAAATTGGATAATAGTTATATATTTTCATATACAGCAGCAACTTTGATGTTACATGAAACGCATGAAGTTATAAAAAAATATTTAGAATTTAGAGATTGGGATAAAACTAAAGATTTTGTAATAGAAGAGAATGTTATGCAAAAGCAATCAGTTTCTTCACGAAAAAGAGTTTTTATAGAAATTAAAAGAAGGGTAGAATCTTTAACTTCTGAACAATTAGAGTATTTTAAAGATGCAAGTAGTTCGGATATAAGAAATTTAATATTTTTAGCTATTTTAAAAACATATAGATTTATTTTTGAATTTATAGTTGAAG
The DNA here is from genome assembly GCA_964416585.1 of uncultured Aliarcobacter sp. Classification (GTDB taxonomy): domain Bacteria; phylum Campylobacterota; class Campylobacteria; order Campylobacterales; family Arcobacteraceae; genus Aliarcobacter. Next base: position 4,365 of record CAYQFC010000082.1, on the reverse strand, counting down.
TTATTTTAAAAAAGTTTTTAATGTTTGATTATAAAATACTAAATAGTGACTATGAATCATTTTTTGAGAGTAAAAAATATGCAATAGAACAGTTAGAAAATATTACTCAAAACACAGAGTATAAATTAAAGCAAGTTTTATTTAGAATACTTGAAGAATCAATGTTTATTGATAATACTAAAAATAAAAATATTTTAAAACCAAGCTTGAGCAATGAAGTAATAGAGTTAATAATTAAAGATAATCCAGCTTTTTTAAAAGCTTTTTTATTTACAGATTATGAGATTGAGAAAGTTAAAGAAAGGTATTTATGAAATTAGAAAGAGTTGAAGAAAAATTTGAAAAACTATATCAAACTTTTATAAATGAAAATTTTTTATCAATGGAATCTATTGGTGGAGAGATACCATTTTATATAAGTTCATATAATCCTTCACAAGAGGTTTCTATATTTAGTGAGATTGAAAGATTAAAAAATAGATTAAAAATAAATGGAATTTCAGTGTATGAGATTAATCTATTTGAACTTGTAATGGAAATGCTAAAAGATAGAGGAATTTTAGAAAAACTAATCCAAAAAGAGCCAAATTTATCAAAAGAAAAGCTTTATAAAACAATACAAGGTGCTATTGATACTCAAAAATATTTAATTCCAAAAATAGAAGAGCTAACAGTAAATAACTCTTCAAATATTTTCTTTTTAACAGGAATTGGGCAAGTTTATCCATTTTTGAGATCACATACAGTTTTGAATAATTTACAAAATAGTGTAAAAGATAGACCTACCGTTATGTTTTTTCCAGGAATTTACGATGGCACAAGTTTAAGTTTATTTGGAAAATTAAAAGATGATAATTATTATAGAGCATTCAATTTAGAAACAGTAAATTTAGTAAAATAGGGGAAACAAAAAAAATGATTAAAGATATTTTCAAAAAAGATATTAAAAGAACCATAGAAGGTGTTATAAAAGCTGATAACTTAAGTGATGAAGCAATATTTCAAGAAGTAGATGAGTATGTAATAACAAATGATTTATCAAAAAAGTTAGATGAGTTTTTTGAAATTTATAGCTCAACTATTGGAAAACCAACAGAAAGTATTGGTGTTTGGATTAGTGGTTTTTTTGGAAGTGGTAAATCTCACTTATTAAAAATATTATCTTACATACTTTCAAATCAAAGAATACACTCTGATTTAATTGGAGAACTTTTTATTCAAAAAATAGGACAAGAAGATTTTGAATTAAAAAATAATATACAAAAAGCTTTAAAAGTACCTGCACACTCTATTTTGTTTAATATTGACCAAAAAGCCGAAAACAATGGAAAAAATAGTGATGATGCGATATTAACTGTTTTTATGAAAGTATTTAATGAAATGAGAGGATATTATCCGAAGTTTGGTTACATAGCTAAATTTGAGAGTGATTTAGATAAACAAGGATTATTTGAAGACTTTAAATCAAAATTTAAAGCACATAGTGGCGAAAACTGGGAAACAGGAAGAGAAACTATTCATTTAGAAATTGATAGCGTTGCTCAAGCCTTGAGTGAGGTTAAAGGAATATCTATTGAAAGTGCAAGTGATACTATTGATAAATATGAAGAGAATTACTCTTTATCAATCGAAGAGTTTGCAAATGAAGTAAAAGAGTATATTAGTAAACAAGAGCCAAATTATAGACTTATTTTTTGTGTAGATGAAGTAGGGCAGTTTATTGGTGATAACACAAAACTTATGTTAAACCTTCAAACAATAGTTGAAACTTTAGCAACTGTTTGTAAAGGACAAGCTTGGGTTGTTGTAACATCTCAAAGTGCTGTAAGTGATCTTGTTGCAAATCAAAAATCAACAGAATTTGACTTCTCAAAAATTATGGGAAGATTTAAAGTAAAATTAAATCTTACAAGTCAAAATGCAAATGAAGTTATTCAAAAAAGACTTTTAGACAAAAAAGAGGATTCATATACGGATTTAGTATCTTTATTTGGAAAAGTTCAAAACTCTTTAAAATCAATTATTCATTTTAGTGATAGAGAAAAAAGATATAAATCTTACTCAACATCAGATGAATTTGCAACTATTTATCCTTTTGTTCCATATCAAATGGATTTGTTTCAATCTTGTATTATGGGATTATCAAGAAATAACTCTTTTCAAGGAAAACACCAATCTATTGGTGAAAGAAGTATGCTAGATGTTGTTCAAAATGTAACTATTAAAGTTAGTGAAGATAACATTGGTACTATTGCTACATTTGATAGATTTTTTGATGGATTAAGTTCAACTATTAGAGGTGAGTTACAAGCACAAATAAATCAAGCTATAAATTCATTGGGAGTAAATAGTTTAGAAGTAAAAATTTTAAAGATTTTATTTATGGTTAAATATGTAAAAGAGTTTAATCCAAATATAGACAATATCACTACACTTCTTGTAAATAGTGTTGATTGTGATATAAGTGATTTAAAAAAGCAAGTTACTCAATCTCTTGCAATATTAATTGAAAATGTTTTTATTCAAAAAATAGGTGATATTTATGAGTATTTAACAGATGTTGAAAAAGATATAGAAAATGAGATTAAAGCAATCTCTATTGAACAAAGAGAAGTTACTGCTGAGTTGATTAAGTGGGTTTATGACGATATTTTAAGAACAAACAAAGTTAGATATGAGTTTAACAAACAAGATTATATATTTGCTAGAAAAATGGATGATGTTTTAGTAAAAGGCAAAGATGAAGATATAGTTTTAAATATCATTACACCACTTGTAAGTGATGATTACAAAGAAGATAGACTTCTTGCAAAATCAATTGGTGATAGAGATATAATAGTTTATTTAGAGCCAAATTTTACTTTTATAAAAGATTTAGAGCTATTTACAAAAACTCAAAAATTTATTCCTCAAAAACAAAATGGTAATCTAACAGATACAGAAAGAGCTTTATTGATGAATAAAGCAAGTGATAACAACAAAAGAAGAGATAAGCTTTTAGATTCACTAAAAGAGATGTTTTCAAATGCAAAAATATATTTTAATGGTTCGATTTTAGATATAAAATCAAGTGACCCTAAACTTTTAATTGATAAAGCAATAAATACAGCAATTCCTGTAATTTATCCAAATATCACTATGTTAAATAAAATTTACAATGAAACAGATATAAAAACTATTTTAATGCAAAGTGATGATTTATTAACAGGTAGTGATGATGCTTTAAATGAAGCAGAAAATGAGATATTTAACTTCTTAAAAAGACAAAAAGCAACTCATCAAAATGTAACTGTATCAAAACTTTTAGAGCAATATAGTATCAAACCATATGGTTGGTATCAAAGTGCAATTTTATGTTTAATTGCTTCTATGTTTATGAAAAAAAGAGTTGATTTGAAAAGAAGTTCAAATCCTTTAACAAAACAAGAGATATTAGCTATTTTGAGCAACAACAGAGAGCAATCAAATATAATTGTGGCAATTGTAGAAAAAATAGATGATAAAGATATAAAAGTTGCAAAAGATATTTTAAAAGAGTTCTTTCCAAATGGAAACTTTACTTCTACAAGTGCAAGAGAGATTATAGAGTTAGCAAATAAAGAGTATGAGAGAACTTTATCAAAGTTGAATTCATTTTTATCTCATCCATATTCATTTAAAGATAGTTTTAAAAAAGCAATAGAGGAAATAAAAGTTTTTGAAAAACTAGATTATGATAATTTCTTTACAGATATAAAAAAATATGAAGATAAGTTGCTAGATTTAAAAGAGGATTTACTTGACTCTTTATTTGAATTTATGGAAGGCGATAAAAGAAAAATATATGATGAGATATCTTCATTTATCTCTGCAAATAAAGATAACTTATATCATATAAAAGACGAAAGAATAAATGATTTATATGCATTAATGCAAGATTTAGAACCATATAAAGCAAACAAAGTTCAAGCTGCTAAAACTTCACTAAAAGCAATTGAAGAGCAACTAAATCCAATGATAGATTCTGTAAGAAGAGAAGCATTAGCAAAAGTAGATGAGTTAATATCAAAAATCCAATCACTTGAATCATTTTCAAAAATTCAAGGTGACAAAAGTTCAGTTATAAAACCACTACAAGCTATAAAATCAAGTTGTGAAAACTCAAACAATATAGATTTTATAAATCAAAGAGTAAATAGTGAAAGCTTAGAAAAAGCATTTGATAATGCAAATGAAAAGATTTTAGAACTATTACCAACTGAGCACAAAGAGACTATACCTCAAAAAGTAAGAACTAGATTTGACAAAATCAAACCAAAAGATAAATATACTCTTGAAACTGTAAATGATGTAGAAGATTTTATAAATGAACTAAAATCAAAAATG
>CAYQFC010000081.1:0-4779 GCA_964416585.1 uncultured Aliarcobacter sp. | reverse complement strand
AATTATTTGGCAAATAGTAGCGCTATAACTTATATAGTTTTAGCGCTATTGTCAATTTACTTAATAGTTACTTTCTGGATTTTCTTTTATAGAAATAGTGCATTAAATTCACTAATAAGTAATGAAAAAAAATCTTTAGAATCTTTAACATCAAGAGAGACAATATTTTCACCACTATCTGCTTTGAATAAGTGTTCAAATAACTCTAATTCAAAAGAGTTGCTTCATGCTTGTGAAATCAACATAATTAAAGATGCAAGTGTTGGTATTTCATGGTTAGCAATAATCTCTTCAACATCACCATTTATTGGATTATTTGGAACGGTTGTAGGAATTCTTGAATCATTTGCAAAATTTGCAAACCAATCAAAAGTAGCATTTTCTATTATTGCTCCAGCAATAAGTGAAGCATTAGTAGCTACAGCTGCAGGTATTTTAGTGGCAATATTTGCTTATACATTCCATCAAATATTATCAAGAAAAATTTATGAATTAAATATTTTCTTAAAAGCTCAATCAGAGATTATAATAGCAGCTAAAGGGTAAAAAATTGTATGATATTAATCAAAAACCAGATTTAAATATTACTCCTTTAGTTGATATTATGTTAGTTCTTCTTGCTATATTAATGGTAACTGCACCAGTAATCGAGTTTGAAGAGACTTTAAATCTTCCAAGTGGAAGTAAATCACAACAAGCACAAGATGTTGCTAAAATAGATATTATTATTACAAAAGATAGAGTTGTAACATTAAATAAAAACAAAGTTGAAATATCAAATTTTGCAGATAATTTTTTACTATTTTCTAAAGGTAAAGATCAACAAACACCAATTTATATAAGAGCAGATAAAGATTTAAAATATGATGATATAGTATTTGTTTTAAAATCAGTAAAGGAAGCTGGTTTCTTTAAAGTTGCTTTAGTTACAGACGGGTAAAGATGCAAAATAGTTCTTCTTTCTTAATTTCTGGAATTGTTGCATTTTTTATCTATTTTGCTTTCTGTTTTTTGGTATTGCTTTATATCTATTCGCCAATGAAAGATACAATAAATATAACACCAACAACAACAGCTATTGAACTTGATATGATTGAAGAGATAGCTGATAAAAAAATGGTTGAAAAAAAAGTAGAAAAGATTGTAGAAGATAAACCAGTTGAAAAAGCTACATCTAACTCAAATGAAAAACGACCAGATTTAAAATCTCTTTTTGCAAATGTAAAAGAGACTTCTAATAAGGTTGTTAAAGAAGAGGTTAATAATGTTGAAAAATCAATTGATCCAAAAAGATTTAAATCTAAATTTGAAAAAGAGAAAAAATCTAATAATGTAAAAATAGATAAGTTGCTAGAAGATGAAAAAACTGCAACAAATACAAAAACTAAAAGTTCATCAAAGGGTGACAAAAATGACGATTATGGAAGTAAAATCTATGAGATGTTATATTCAAGAGCACCACTTAGTGAAGATAGAAGTTTAGTTATTACTGTTATGGTCTCAATTTCTGCAAACGGAAGTTTTGATTATAAATTTGTAAAAAGATCTAAAAGTGAAGCCTATAATACAGCTATAAGATTATATCTAGATGAACAAAAAGATGTATCTTATCCTCCACCTCCAAGTGGAAATGCGGTAAAATATACGGTTGATTTTAAATTTGAAGGGTAAAAAATTATGTATAAAATTATTTTATTTGTTTCATTAGTGTTTAGCTCGGTTTTTGCTAATGTTGATGGACATATTGATATTGTAAAAAGATCAAATTCTATTCCAAAAATTGGAGTATCAGTTGCAAGTGGTTCAAGTAGTGATTTTACTTTAAGTAGATTAAAAAAGAGTTTGGAAGATGATTTAAATGTAAGTGGACATTTTGAATTAGCAAGTGTTTCACTTCCACAATCATCGTTTGATACAACTCCTGATTTACTTGCTTTATCAAATCAAGGTGTTACACTTTTTGTTAATTTAGCTTCTCAAAGAGAGTCAAATGGTGGATATACACTAAAAGTTAAACTTTTTGATGTAAACCAAAGAGCATTAATTTTGGAGAAAAATTTTACAACTTCTCAGCTTGATAGGTCTGTATTTTTAGCACATAAAGCGGCAATTGCAATAAATGATTTTTTTAAAGCACCAAGTATTGCTTGGATGGAAAAATTTGTAGTATTTGCTGTTTATAAGAGTGCTGGAAATGCTGATATTATGATAGGTGATTATACTTTAACATATAAGCAAACGGTTGTTAGTGGAGGATTAAATATTTTTCCTAAATGGGCTGATAAAGAACAAAAAAGTATCTATTATACATCTTATAATTACAAAAAACCAACTTTGATTAAGTTAAATATTTATAATAGAAGCAAAGATATTATTATGGATTCAGATGGAATGCTTGCTTGTTCTGATGTAAATGCAGATGGTAGTAAAATACTTGTAACTGCTTCTCCAACTGGGCAGCCAGATGTATTTTTATACAATACAAAATCTAGAAGTAAAACTCAGATTACAAAATATGGTGGAATTGATGTTGGTGGACAATTTGTAGAAAATGATTCAAAAATTGTTTTTGTTTCAGATAGACTAGGAAATCCAAATATATTTTCACAATCAATTGGCTCAAGTGCAGTTGAAAGAATGGTTTATCATAGTAATAATAACTCATCTGTTACTTCAAATAAAAACAATATAGTTTATTCAAGTAAAGATTCAGACAATGAATTGGGTGGAAAAAGCTTTAATCTATATTTAATTAATAGTCGAACTGATAATATGACTAGATTAACAAGCAGTGGAGTAAACCAATTCCCAAAATTTTCACCAGATGGAGAGACTCTATTATTTATAAAAAATTATGCTGGAGTTAGCTCTTTAGGAATTATTAGATTAGAGTTTAATAAATCATTTTTATTCCCTTTAAAAGGTGAAAGAATTCAATCAATTGACTGGTAAAATAAGAGGCTTTTTAGCCTTTTATTTTTAATGTCCCACAAAAACTAAAATTAATCAAAAAACTACTCAAAATAAAAAAAACTAAACAATAATTAAGCTTTAATTTTATAATATTTCACGAATATTAAATTTCAAGGATAAAAATATGAAAAAATTAGGTCTTTACTCTGTTTTAGTATCAGCTTTATTATTTACTACTGGTTGTAGTGAGAAACAAGCTGAGTTAGAAACTGATAACTCTGCTGTATCAACAGATAGCAATTCAAATGTATCTGGTAACTCAGGTATCGAAGATGGAAGCTTTTCTGCATTAGAAAAAGCTGCAAATGGTAACTATTATATGATTAATGGTCAAAAAGTTTTAATTGAGCATATCTATTTTGGATTTGACAAATATAACTTAACTGCTGATAACAAAGAGAAAGCAACAAACAATGCTTCTAAATTATCTCCATTAAAATCTGATACAACTGTAAAAGTATTCGGTAACACAGATGAGTGGGGAAGTGATGAGTATAACTATGCTCTAGGATTAAAAAGAGCAAACTCTGTTAAAGAAGTTTTAGAAGCTAATGGTGTTTCTGCAAACATCTCTTTAATCTCTTTAGGTGAAAGCAATCCAGTTTGTACTGAAAAAACTAAAGATTGTTGGTCGAAAAACAGAAGAGTTGAACACGAATTAAGTAAATAATTCTATGACTAAATACTTTCTACCTCTATTAGTAGTATCATCAATTTCCGTAGCTGAAGAAGTTTCAGTTTACGGAAATTCAAATAATTCATCATATGGTCTTAGTTCTACTGAGAAACATATAATGAAGAATCAATCAAATATAAGTGATTTATCATCAAAAATGGGAGATCTTAAAAGTTTAATTGATTCTATTAATAATAGATTAGAAGGTTTAGAGTCTACATCTGAGGGTGATTCTAAAAGATTAAATGCAACTAGTAAAAAGGTTGATGATTTAATTAGTCGAGTAAACTCATCATCTTTAGATGTGGAATCTTCTGCTTCAACTACTACAAACCAAAATACTGATGCTGATTTAACAGCAACTATCAATAACTTAAAAGCTTCTGTTACAAAACTCTCTACACTTGTAAATAAAATTAATTCAGAGTATGTCTCTTCAACTGAAATGGAAAAGAATATGAATCAATTTATTACAAGAGAGGAGTTTGAAGCTCTAAAAAAGTCATTAGGCGTTAAGACGCAAACTGTAAGCCCAACTAAAACAAAAGAAACAAAAGATGCAAAAGAAACAAAAGCAGTTGAAGTTATTTCAACACCAACTGTTGCTGAACTAAATCCAAAAACTCCTGAAGATAAATCAAAATTAATGATTGAAGCAAAAAAAGATTTTGATTCAAAAAATTTTAATTCAGCTCTTCCAAAGTATCAAAAATTAGTTGAAGTAAATTACAAACCAGCTGAAAATAACTATTATTTAGCTGAGATGTGGTATGTAAGAAAAAAATATGATGTTGCAATAAATCATTTTAAAAAGTCTGCTATGTTAAATGACAAAGCAGCTTATATGCCAACACTATTATTGCACAGTGCTATTTCATTTGAGAACATAAAAGATAAAGAGAATGCAAAGAATTTCTATGGAACTTTGATAGATCTTTATCCAAACAGTTCTGAAGCGAAAGATGCAAAAAGTAGATTATCTAAAATAAAATAAATTTTTTAAGGAATTAAAATGTCAAATAAAGTTATTGGAATAGAGTATACATTAAAAGATGCAAAAACAGGTGAACAACTAGATACAAATGTTGGACAAGCTCCACTGGAGTTTGTTTCTGGAAAAGGTCAAATAA
>CAYQFC010000080.1:0-4849 GCA_964416585.1 uncultured Aliarcobacter sp. | reverse complement strand
AATCTGAAACAAATGAAGTTTGGGAGTGTTTAAATGAGATTGTTGATGAGTATCCAATTTTATTAAATAGAGCTCCAACTCTTCATAAGTTATCAATTCAAGCATTTCACCCTGTATTAATTGATGGAAAAGCAATTAGACTTCATCCACTTGTTTGTGCTGCCTTTAATGCGGACTTCGACGGGGATCAAATGGCTGTTCACGTGCCACTTTCTCAAGAAGCAGTTGCTGAAGCAAAAATTTTGATGATGAGTTCTATGAATATTCTTTTACCAGCATCTGGACGTGCAATAGCAGTTCCTTCTCAAGATATGATTCTTGGAATTTACTATCTATCTTTACAAAAAGATGGTGTTCAAGGAGAGCATAAGTTATTTACAGATGTAAATGAAGTGAAAATTGCTTTAGAGATGGATCAAATTGATTTACACGCAAAAATTAGAACAAAACTTGATAATAAAATTATTCAAACAACAGTTGGAAGATTGATTATTCATGAGATTTTACCAGATTTTGTACCATCAAATTTATGGAATAAAGTATTAAAGAAAAAAGATATAGGTGCACTGGTAGATTATATCTATAAAGAAGCTGGATATGAAGTAACACCTAGATTTTTAGATAACTTAAAAAATTTAGGTTTTAAATATGCAACAAGAGCTGGTATTTCTATATCAATTGATGATATTAGAGTTCCAGATAGTAAAGTAAATCATATTTCAAAATCTAAAAAAGATGTTATTGAGGTTCAAAAACAGTTCTTCCAAGGTCTTTTAACAGAGCAAGAAAGATACAATAAAACTATTGATATCTGGACAGAGACTAATAATAAGTTAGGTTCTGAAATGATGGAGCTTGTAAAAGGTGATAAAAATGGATTTAACTCTATTTATATGATGGCAGATTCAGGGGCAAGGGGAAGTGCAACTCAAATTAGACAGCTTTCAGGAATGAGAGGTCTTATGGCTAAACCTGATGGTACTATTATTGAGACACCAATTATCTCTAACTTTAAAGAGGGACTTAATGTTCTTGAGTATTTTATTTCTACTCACGGAGCTAGAAAAGGACTTGCAGATACAGCTTTAAAAACAGCAAATGCTGGATATTTAACAAGAAAGTTAATTGATGTTTCTCAAAATGTTAGAATTACAGCTGAAGATTGTGGAACACACGAAGGTATTGAGATTACTGATATTACATCTGGAAATGAGTTAATCGAGAGTTTAGAAGAGAGAATTACAGGAAGGGTAATAGCTGAAGATATTATTGATCCTGTTTCAAATGAGATTTTATTTACAGAAGGAACATTAATAACAGAAGAGTATGCAAGAACTGTTATTGAAGCTGAAGTAAAATCTGTAATTATTAGAACTCCACTTACATGTAAAGTAGAAAATGGATTATGTTCACAATGTTATGGATTAAATCTAGGAGAGCAAAGAAAAGCAAAACCAGGTGAAGCTGTTGGAGTTGTAGCTGCTCAATCTATTGGAGAACCAGGAACTCAGCTAACACTTAGAACTTTCCACGTTGGAGGAACAGCAAGTGCAACTCAAACGGAAAGAGAATTAAAAGTAGATAAAGAAGGTTTCATAAGATATTACAATATTAAAAAATATGAGACTAAGGATGGAAAAACTATCGTAGCAAATAGAAGAAATGCAGGTATATTATTGGTTGAACCAAAAATTAATGCACCATTTAAAGGTAAAGTTACAGTTGAAACTATCCACGAAGAGGTTGAAGTAACAATTACAAATGGAAAAGATACAAAAAAATATTACTTAAGAAAGAGTGATGTTGCGAAAGTAAATGAACTTGCAGGAATTGCAGGAAAAATTGAAGGAAAATTATATATTCCACACAAAGATGGTTTTGAAGTTGAGAATAATGATTCAATTGTTGAAATTATTAAAGATGGTTGGAATGTTCCAAATAGAATTCCATATGCAAGTGAATTAAAAGTTGCAGACGGATCTCCTATTACTTCTACAATAAAATCTGGAGCAAAGGGTATAGTTAAGTATTATAAGCTTACTGGAGATTATTTAGAAAGAAGACATGATATTAAAGCTGGAGATAAAGTTGTAGAGAAAGGACTTTTTGCTGTTGTTGCTGATGCTGATGATAGAGAAGCAGTAAGACACTATATCTCAAGAGGTTCATCTATTCAATTAAGCGATAATAGTGAAGTTGAAAAAGATAGTTTAATTTCATCTCCAACAGATGGTGAGCAAACGGTTATTGCTGAGTGGGATCCATATGCAAATCCAACAATTGCTGAAAAATCAGGGGTTATAAGTTTTGAAGATATTATACCAGGTGTTACAGTTTCTGAACAATTTGATGAATTAACAGGAACTTCAAAACTAGTGGTTAATGAGTATATTCCAAGTGGATATAAACCAACAGTTTTAGTTGCAAGTGATGATAGTCAAATTGTAAGATATGCTTTAGATCCAAAAGCTTCTTTAAATATTGTTGAAGGAAAAAGAGTAGAAATTGCAGATATTATTGCAAAAACACCAAAAGCTACTCAAAAATCTAAGGATATTACAGGGGGTCTTCCAAGAGTTTCTGAATTATTTGAAGCTAGACGTCCAAAAAGTATAGCAATATTATCATCATTTGATGGGATTGTAAGTTTTGGAAAACCTATTAGAAACAAACAAAAAATTGTTGTTACTGATGAAAATGGAAATGCTGCTGAATATTTAGTAGAAAAAGGTAAGCATATTTTAGTTCACGAAGGTGAGTTTGTTCATGCAGGAGAGGCTTTAACAGATGGTCAGGTATCTCCACATGATGTATTAAAAATTTTGGGTGAAAAAGCTCTTCATTACTTTATTGTTTCTGAAGTTCAACAAGTTTATAGATCTCAAGGTGTTAATATTGCAGATAAGCATATCGAGGTAATTACATCTCAAATGTTAAGACAAGTATCAATTCTTGATGGTGGAGACACTAAGTTTATTGTTGGAGATATGATTTCTAAAAAGAAATTCAAAATTGAAAATGAGAAAATTGTAAGAATGGGTGGAGAACCAGCTATTGCTGAACCTATACTTCTAGGAATTACTAGAGCAGCTGTTACAAGTGATAGTATTATTTCAGCTGCATCATTCCAAGAGACTACAAAAGTTTTAACAGAAGCTGCAATTAGTGCAAAAATGGATATGCTTGAAGATTTAAAAGAAAATGTTGTAATTGGAAGAACAATTCCTGTTGGAACTGGACTTTATAAAGATCAAAAAGTAAAATTCTTTGAAGAGAAATAATAGGGCTTTGCCCTATTAACCACAAAATGGATATTATATATCTTTTTATTATATTTATAGCCATTGAACTTTTTGAAACAAACTGGCAAAAATCATCTACACTTTATGGAATATTAAATAACAATTTTTTAGCTTTTAAAAAGGGTATATTTTTATATTTTACACTTCATTTGTCATTTTTTTATGCAATATTTTTAAGTTTTTCACTAGATAATTTTGGTTTTTGGATGAGTTCTATTATAGTTTTGAAATTTTTAGATATTAGTTTAAAACTCTCTATTATGAAGAAACTTTCGGATGGTTTGACAATCGAACAAATTATCCCTTTTAATGCAAATATAACTCCAATTTTACGATATTTAAATGTATTAATTTACCCAATTACTTTTTTATTTGCTACAGCTTTATAGAATTTGTGTTAAAATTAAAAAAACTTAAAGGAGAAGATATGCAGTATTTAGTAATAGCTTATGATTATGAAGATGCACTTGATAGAAGACTAAGTGCAAGAGATGAGCATATAAAACTAGCAAAAGAGCTTATGGAAAAAGGGCATATTATAAATGCTGGAGCCTTAATAGAAGATGATAAAATGGTAGGTTCAACTTTGCTTGTAGAGTTTGAAAGTGAAGATGAGCTTGATTCTTGGTTAGATAATGAGCCTTATGTAAAAGCAAAAGTTTGGAACTACGAAGAGATTCAAATTGTTCCTATAAAACTACTACCAAAAAACTAAAATAAAAGCTTTTGCTTTTATTTTAGAAAATTAGATCAAATTTTCAATTAATATTTTAAAAGCCATAAAAATAAGAATAATTCCACCAATTTTTTCAGCCTTATCTTCAAAAAAAGTACCCCCTTTTGTACCAATAAAAGTACCTAAAAAAGAGAATATAAAAGTAATAATTCCAATAAAAACTATTGATAAAAATGGATTAAAATCAAGTAAATCAAGAGTAAAACCAGCAGCTAGTGCATCTATACTTGTAGCAATAGCAAGAATCAATAGAAGTCTATTTGTGATTTTTGCAATCTCTTCCTCTTTTCCATCTTGAAAGCTCTCATAAAGCATCTTTGCTCCAATTAAAAATAGAAGAACAAATGCAACAATATAGTTATATTTTGCTATAAATGTACCTAAACCAATATTTGCAAGATAACCAAAAAGTGGCATTAAAGCTTGAAAAAAACCAAAAAATAGTGCTATTTTTAAAGCCATAAATTTATTAAATCTTTGTAATTTAACTCCAAGCCCAATAGAAACAGCAAAAGCATCCATAGATAAAGCAAAGGATAATAAAAAAACCTCTAACATATAAAAAACCTTTTAAATAGTATGTTTAATAGTTTCATATAGTATCAAAAAAGAGTTGAAAAGCTGATGAGTAGGATATTAGAAGATTTAAATTGATAAATTAAATCAACTAAAAACTAGATAAAATTATTGATTTAACTCAATGATAATTAATATCAATTTTAATAGAATATAAAATCTTAAATAAATGGAAAAAATATGAACTTTTTTATAAAAATTTTAAAAGATTTTCCTAGCTATCTTTGGGGTGGTT